>JAERTK010000144.1 GCA_016844935.1 Desulfobacteraceae bacterium
GACCTTTGCTTTAACAACTACGGATCTTCTTTGATCTACGGCCACCCCCAGGGCCCCACGGCGGGACGGAATATCGTCGAAGGGTTTGAAGAAACCGCCATGAAAGGCGGCGGCTACTTTATGTGGGCCGGTTGCGCGGCAGGAGATACGGGCGGATCCATCATCTTTAAAGTGGGCTGATTCACCCCCAAAAACATATATTGACCCAATGGGTCTGAGTTGTTAAAAAGGGCCATTCCTAAAACGGGAATGGCCCTTTTTTTGTTTTGAATCCGCTTTTCCCGGTTTGTTCAAATATCGAGGTTTTTGTTCCATGAAGATGATTATTTTCCAGTCCCTTGGGGGCTTGGGGCTTTTTCTTTTCGGCATGAAAATCATGTCGGAAGGTCTCCAGAAGGTGGCCGGCAACAAGATGCGCAAGATTCTGGGCATCGTCAGCAACAACCGGTTTGTGGGTTGCGGCGTGGGGGCGCTCGTGACCAGTGTCATTCAGAGCTCCAGTGCCACGACGGTCATGCTGGTGAGTTTTGTGGATGCGGGGCTCATGAGCTTTGTCCAGGCCACCGGCGTGGTGTTGGGGGCCAATATCGGAACCACTGTTACCGCGCAGTTAATCGCATTTAAAATCACGGCATATGCTCTGCCTGCCATTGCGGCGGGTGTTATTTTAAAATTTTTCCTGGGCCGTCGAAAATGGATTTATGTGGGAGATGTCCTCCTGGGTTTCGGCCTCATATTTTTTGGGCTGGCCACCATGAAGGAAGGTTTTGCCCCCCTGAAAGACCACCCTTCATTTGTTGCGCTTTTCACCCAGTTTAACGCCGACGATATGTTTAGCATTTCCCTCTGCATTCTCGTGGGGACCGTCCTGACCATGATCCTGCAGAGTTCCAGCGCCACCATCGGCGTCACCATGGCCCTTGCCAGCCAGGGCCTCCTTAATTTTGAAGCCAGTGTGGCCCTGATCCTGGGGGACAATATCGGCACCACCATCACCGCCCAACTGGCCAGTATCGGAGCCAGCATCAACGCGCGGCGAACGGCCAGAGCCCATGCCATTTTCAATGTTTTGGGGGTTCTCCTTATCATTGCCTTTTTCCCGGTGTTCTTAAAAATGGTTATTTGGATAACCGGCCATATGATGGATATCGGGCCACCTGACCTTCTGGTTCACGGGGAAAATCTCAACATCGGGAGATATATTGCCAACGCTCACACATTCTTTAATGTGATCAGCGCCCTGTTCTTTCTGGTATTCCTGCATTACCTGGTCAAAATTACCTGCTGGCTGGTACCGGAAAAGAAGGGGGAGCAAACCATCGATGAGCTACGCCACATCAAATACATAGACTCCAAGTATATCGATACCCCATCGGTTGCCATTGTCCAGGCCCGGGCGGAAATCATTCGCATGGGGGAAACGGTTCAGCTCATGTATAATGATGTCATTCATTCCATGAAAAACCGTAAAATGGAAGAGCTTTCCAAGTGGCGACAGCGGGAAGACATCATCGACTCCCTTCAAAAAGAGATTATCCAGTTCTTGATCAATGTGATGCAAAAACGGGTCAGCCCTGAAGAATCCAAAGAGATCGCATCCTTGATGCGTATGGCCAACAACCTGGAGCGGGCCGGGGATGGCGTGGAAAACATCGCCGAACTTTTAGAGGAGCTCTTCGAAGAAAACCTCCATCTTTCCGAAGGGGGCATTCACGACTATGAGCAGATCGCCAGGAAAGTTGAAGGTTTCCTGGATCTTGTCGTCGTGGGCATCAAGACGGAAGACAAGGACATTATGGTTCGGGCCCAACAGCTGGAAGATGACATCGACAACATGCGGGAGGACATGCGGGGGAATTACATCATGCGGCTTCAAAGCGGCCTCTGCACGGTGGATCCGGGGCTCATTTTGGTGGACATGCTCACGTCTTTTGAGAAAATTGGAGATTTCTGCTACAACATCGCCCAGGCAGTGGCCGGGATCAAATAAAACGGATGGGGGCATATGGAATCAAAACCCGAAGAGAAAAGAACGCACTGTATCCGTTGCGGAGAATGCTGTCTTGCCACCGGCCCCTCCCTGCAAAAATCCGATTTACCCCTTTTTTTCAATCATGTGTTGGATAACACCCACCTCTATACCATTCGTAAGGGCGAGCTGGTTCGGGATAATATCAATGATGCGCTGAAATTCACCGATCAGGAGATCATAAAGCTCGGGGACCAGGAAACCGGAAAAGGGTGCATCCTTTATGACGACGGCGAAAAAGCCTGCACCATTTATGAGGATCGACCCAGCCAGTGCCGGGCCTTTGCCTGCTGGAACAGTGAAGAATTTAAAGCGGTCTTTGCCGAACCGAAGGCCACCAGAAAAGATATTATCAAAGATCCCAGCCTGCTGCGCTTGATTTCCGCCCATGAAAAAACGTGCGATTATCAAGTCATTTCCCATTATGTCAAACAGATCCAACAAAAGGGCGATTCGATCATTCGTGAGGTTCTGAAAATCCTCCAATATGACCAAGATATCCGACGGCTCACTCACGAAAAATTGGGAATTGACCCCCGGGAAATTGATCTTCTTTACGGACGTCCTCTGACCGAAACCATCCACATGTTCGGCCTGACCGTAAAGCAAGAATTGGACGGCTCTTATTTGCTGACCGCAGAGGATGCATGCTGAAGAACTTTCTGAGAAAAGGGGTCGGCGTTAGTCTTCTAATCCATGGCTTTTCCCAAAACCTTTTCCAGTTGTTTCAAGGTAAATGGTTTGGGCAGGGCTCCGCAAAAGCCGTATTGTTTGAAGTTTCCCATGACCGGATCATTGGAGTACCCACTGGAGATGATCGCTTTTACATGCGGGTCGATTTTAAGCAACCGCTCGATGGTATCTATTCCTCCCATGCCCCCACTGTTGGTCAGATCCAGGATGGTCAGATCAAAGGGTTTGCCTGAAGCCACGGCCTCCTTGTACAGATCGATGGCTTCCACGCCATCCCAGGCGACCTCAACTTCGCATCCAATACGAGTAAGCATCTGCTGGGCTAGATCCCTTATCATTTCCTCGTCGTCCATCACCAAAACCCTTTGGATTGTTGATTGTTCAAGTACGTACTCTGGGCTTGCGTCTCTCGCTTCCCCGGGCATAACGGCGTCTGTTTCGCCGGGGCGCTTTGCGCTTATGGCGGGGAGGTAAATATGGATGGTTGTGCCCATATTGACCTGGGATTCCGCGGCAATATGTCCATTATGCCGTTTGATAATGGAATAGGCGGCCGCAAGACCGAGACCCATTCCTTTCAGAGTCCCCCTTTCTTTGGTTGAAAAATAGGGGTCAAATATCATGGAGAGGTCTTCCTTCGTAATTCCAGCGCCCTGATCATGGATGGATATCTTGATATATTTTCCTTCCTGTAATAGGCGCTCACAGCCGCTGCTTTCTCCGGTCTCTGTAAGATTCCCGGCCCATACTTCAATAGCACCATCATCTCCCATGGCTTCCACTGCATTATCCACCGCGTTCCGAATCACCTGCCTCAACTGGGCCTCATCACATTCAACCGGCCAAAGGTCTTCTGAAATAAGGAAATCGCATTTGATATGGGTATTGCTCAATGCCTGAAGGACCGATTCATTTAAAAACCGTCCCACGGCAATTTCTTTTTTGACAGGATCACCTCCCGTTGAAAAGGTGATGAGCTGATGGGTCAAATCCCTTGCCTGCAGGGATGCCTTTTCCATCTTGTCTAATAACCCGGAAATATTAATGCCCTGTTTAATATCCTCTTTCGCCATTGAAAGGCTACCGATGATGATAGAGAGGAGGTTGTTGAAGTCATGGGCAATGCCTCCGGCCAGGACACCAACAGATTCCATTTTTTTGGCCTTTAACAGCTCTTCCTCAGCTCTCCTCCTTTGAGTGATATCCTGGAACATGCAATGGGTTCGGACAAAGTTACCGTGATCATCACGAGCGATCGTGAAAGTATAATCAGCCAATATATAAGAGCCATCTTTACAGCGCAGCATGAACTCGTCACCAGATATTACACAGTGCACTTCTTTATTCTTAGGAAAAGCTGTTTTAAAGAGATCCACATTATCCGGGTGTAAAAAATCACCGAACCACCTGCCGGTTACCTCTTCCCGTTTATACCCGAGCATTCTTAACCATGTCCGGTTTACATCAATAAAATTGCCATTTTCATCCAGCGACTGATAGCCTATTGGCGCGTTGTTAAAATATAAGCGGAATTTCTGCTCACTCTCCCGCAGCGCCTTTTGAGCCCGCTTGACATCGGTGAGATCAGCCACGATTCCTCTCATACCAACAGATTTCCCTTCACTAATCACAGGAGTGGAATATACCATCGCAGGATATCTGCGGCCGTCCTTTGTCAGCGCTGTGTATTCATTACCGCTTGACTTTTCGCCTTTCAAAACCCTCTGAATGTTCTTGAGAGCCCGGTCCTGATCTTCAGGTATTAACAACTGAAGTGCATTCAGCCCTTTTTCAAAATCTTCTTTTGTGTAAAGTAAAATATCAAACGCCACCCGATTCATGAAGGTCAAATTACCTTTTTCATCTGTTTCAAAAACAATTTGAGGTAATGAATCAGATAACTGTCTGTATTTCTCCTCGCTTTTCTCCAAAGGCTGTTTGGCATCTGCGAGTTTTATTTCTAACTCTTTAACCCTCAAGTCCAATTCTTCATAGGTTGGTTTAGCAGCCAAGAAAAAGTTCCTCGATTATCAGATTGTTGAAAAACCCATATTTTCTCAATCAGTTGGTGTTGATTTTTTTTATAATTTCAAACCCCTAAAAAGTCAATGGTCTATTAAGAGGGCCTTAATGGTTATTCGATTTGACCATTATTGGAGGCTCAAAAGGTGGGTTCTCAGATTTGACTTTTTATCTTTTAATTGAAGTTTTTTCCTCATGCTCTTTCTGTGGCGGGAGATCGTTTCAGGGGAGGAATTCAACAGGTGCCCTATCTCTTTTGTACTCAGGCCCTGCTTTACAAGATCTGCAACCCTGAGCTCTGTGGGTGTAAAATTCAAGTATTTGGAGGAGAGTTTTTTTAGAAAGGGTGAAACAATAGCATCTAAATTTGATTCGATAATATCTGTAAAGGTCTCCTGCAGCGCATCAAGCCCCGTACTCTTTAGCTTTGCGACATATGGCAGAACCATTTCCTTTACATTGACCGTCACTTTCTCTTCAAGTTCTTCCTTGTCCGCATCTCTTTTTTCCAGCAAAATTTTCAGTGCGGCATTCAATTCTTCAAGACGGATCTTTTTTCCCTCTAAATCCTTTTCTCTTTCTTTCAGGATTTCTTCGCCTTTTTTCCGGTCACGTATTTCTTCCCTGAGCTGTTCGTTTGTCTCCGACAGTTCAGCGGTACGTTCCTCAACCTGTTGTTCCAATTCGTCGCGAGCCTTTTGCAGCACCTCCTTGATCTGTTTGCGCTCCTTTATTTCCTGCTTTAAGTCACGGTTGGCTCGCGCTAACTGTTCATTCGCTTTTACCAGTTTCAATTCCATTGCCTTCTTGTGGAGGGCAATTTCAATAACTGCCCTTATCTCTTTCCAATCAAAAGGCTTCATCACATAACCAAAGGGCTCTATCTCCTTTGCTTTTTCAATATACTCCGGGTTCCCATAACCGGTAATGAAGACGATGGGGATATCCGATTCCGCCTTGATCTTCTGAGCGGCTGAAATCCCGTCCATTCCACCTGGAAGGACTATATCCATCAGGATCAGATCAGGTTTCATTTCCCTGGCCATTTCAACGGCGCCGGCGCCCGTGTCGGCGGTTCCCGCAACACTATAGCCCATGTGGACGAGATGTCCCTTCAGCACCGCCTGAACGTCGGCTTCATCATCGACAATCATGATTTTGGGCATGCTTCATCCTCCTGGTGGTCAAGGGGTTGGAGGGTATTGACCGCGAGAGTTATAAAAGGGAGCAACCTTTCTTTTTTACTGACGGCCATAAGAAAATCTTTCAGACCAAGGCAGTGTGATTTTTTAAAAGCAAAAAGAGGATTAACATTCTGGATAATCAAGAAAAATCTGGATGTCAAGCGATCGGATGGATTAATAGTGATTTTAACTCACTACCGAAGTCTCTTTAGCATCGTTTTTGAGGTAGAGCATTAGCTTTAAACACCTGAATTTGCACCATTTAAATAATTTTCGGCTGTGCAAATTTTTTTCGTGGACTGATGGTGCAATCAGCTAGATTGAATTTGGCGTTTGAATCAGCTTTGAATTGAGATAGGATGTCTGAATTTTCAGACGAGCTATGACGAAATCGATCGCTATTTTGACGCATTCTGGTTCAACAAAAAAAAGGGCGATCATACGATCGCCCTTTTTTATCGGATTAATATTAAAAACAGACCTTGATTAGAACAGGCCGCTCACCTTTCCGCTTTCCGTGTCCACGTCAATCCGCCTGAAGGCGGGGTTGGAACCGGTTCCAGGCATCAGGCTGATGGCGCCGGCACAGGGGCAGAGGAACTTGGCCCCGGAGTAGATCAGCACGTCCCGGATGGGCAGGGTCCAGCCCTTGGGC
>JAERTK010000145.1 GCA_016844935.1 Desulfobacteraceae bacterium
GTTTGTTCTGAGCCAGGATCAAACTCTCCACTTAAACTATTAAGCAGGGCTTGTGACCCTTTTTTACTACTAATTTCAAAGTCTTGCTACAGAGACCTACGCTACATCACTATTTAGTTTTCAAAGAACAAACTCAACCATTGAAAGAGATTTATACTAAGGCGCTCCGTTTAGAATGTCAAGTTTTATCGTCGAAGCGCTAAACTCTTTCCGTGCGCCAAAGAAACAATGCTTATATACCTCACCTCAGAGATTGTCAACAATTATTTCTTAAGGATTCACATTTATCTTTTTAAAAACCGCCCAGCTTTTCAAAAGCTGCAGGGCGTGCCGCACCTGGTTATCTTTTTCGAGAAGTTCTCTGGCTTTCTTTTCTTTTTCTGTTTCAGTTTTCTTTCCCTTCTTTTTGTTCTCCAGGATGCTGTCTCCGACCATATGGCCTTTGAGATCTTCCTCCCTTATAAATCTCGGCGTCTTCTTCTTTGCATCTTTTTCCGGTGCAACAAACGTAATCTCGATATCAGGCGTAATACCGCTTGACTGTATGGATTTTCCACTTGGCGTGTAGTACCGAGCCGTTGTCAAGCGAAGACCCGAACCATCCGAAAGCGGCAGAATAGTCTGGACAGAACCCTTTCCAAAGGTTCTTGACCCCAATATCATGGCCCTTTTATTGTCTTGAAGCGCACCCGCCACAATTTCAGCAGCACTGGCGCTTCCACCATTTACCAGTACAATCATCGGATAAGCCCTGGGATGGCTGTTTTTGTGTGCCCTGGCCTCGATATCATGGGACCCGGTTCTTCCTTTGGTGCTCACAATTACACCCGAATCAAGAAACATTTCCGAGACGTCTATGGCCTGGGAAAGCAAACCGCCCGGATTATTTCGCATATCCAGAACCAGTCCTTTCATTTTGCCGTCCTTTTCGAGCACCTGGAGGGCTTCTGACAAGGCTTCTGAGGTATTGCCCTGAAAGGTGGAAACCCGCACGTAACCGATATCCGGGGTCAGAAAAAAGTATCGCACACTTTTAAGGGGTATCACACCCCTTGTAATTTTAAATTCCAGCGGTTTTTTCTCTCCCTCCCGCAACACCGTCAAATTGACCGGGGTTCCCTCCCGTCCCCGTATTTTCTTGACCGCCTCCATCAAGCTCATATCCAGGGTGGATTCTCCTTCCACCTTTATGATTTTGTCCCCTGCCTTCATGCCGGCGAGATATGCAGGCGTTCCCTCAATGGGGGACACAACGGTTAACACTTTGTCCTTTACCGTAATTTCGATGCCAATCCCGGAAAAACTCCCTTTGGTTTCCGCCATCAATTCCTGGAATTCCTCTTTGGTCATAAAAGAAGAGTGGGGGTCAAGGCTCCGCACCATCCCTTTAATTGCCCCATATATGAGATCCTTTGCTTTCTGGGGCTCCACATAGTTCTTTTCCACCTGCCTGAGGACTTCGGTTAGAATCTCTATATTCCGATAGACATCTTTATTATCGGCTTCCACCTTGTCGCGATTTCCATTGAGGAAAAAAAATCCAGCAACAAGGAGGGATATTAAAACCATATTTGCAATAAATTTCTTTTTCGAAATAAGCATCTCAAGCTCCTTTGGTGATTTTACCAAACCCATCCGCCTTTCATTTCAATTCACGCGGCTGATTTGAAATCAGATATTCTCCTGGCAATTCAGCACGACATCCGTGTGAAACTCACGATGATATTAGGTGAATTAAGCCATTAAGCCAACAAAAAAATCGGGGCAGGCGTACTAATCGGCCTTCAACCAGACTTGTGGATCCAACTTCCGATCCGCTTTTCGAACCTCGAAATATACACTTGCACCCGTCGAAGAACCGTTCTCCTCGACCCAACCCAGAATCTCACCCCCCCGAACTTGATCCCCTTTTGCCTTTCCACGCTTTCTTAGATGCGCCGAGACCGTAAAAAAACGCCCGCCGTGACTCAAAATGATAACCTCCCCATAACCTTTCAGGCGCCCCGAATAAGCCACCTCCCCTTTAAAAACGGCCCGTACCGCCAATTCATTATCCGCCTGGATAACAACCCCTTTGGCGCTTGACAAAGCAGGCCTGATTTTGGCTCGGTTTTTTACGATCTTCCCCCGTATGGGCAGAGGCAGTCGTCCCTTGCAATCCTCGAAACGAAGTGAAGGGTCAATTTCATATGGATTTTCCTTTTCAATGGGGCCAAGGGCCTGTTTGAGGTTCTCCACAGCCGTTTCAAGCTCCTCCACGGAAGTTTCGTAAAACTCTTTCTCCTCATGGATTTTCATCAACAGAAGGACTTTCTTTTCAAGTGATGTCTTAAGGAAAGCCAGGCGGGGCCCTTTCTTTTTCACCACCCTTTCCGTCACACCGATGGAGGCTTCTGTTTTGATGATTTCATCCTTAAATTTTGAAGCCTGTTCCGTTAGCCGACGCAGTGCCAGTCGATCCTTTTCCGTAACGATGCTGATGTATTTAATACTCCTGCGCAACTCACTGAAATCGTTTGAATTCGCCAGTAAACCGACATTCCCCCGTCGCGAATATTTGTAAAGGGCAATCAAATACTCGGTGATCTTGATCTCTGTGCGTCTCAAAGTGGATTTAAGTGCCTTCAGTTTCCCCTTTTGCGCATCCACCCGCCCCCTTATGTCACGAATATTCAGCGCCAGCATTTCCATTTCTTGCTTGATGTCGGCCACCTGCTTTTCCAGCTCGGCCACCAACGTCAGCAGACGTTTTTCTTTAGATTGAAATGCGTTGAGTTTTCTCCCCTCCTCGGTCAGTCTGGATTCTACCCGCTGAATCTGCTTTTTTTTTGAAGTCTCTTTAACAGCCGCATCAACCAAACAAGGCCAGACAGTAAAATTAGCCATGGCCAAGCACAGGGAAAACATGCATCCGGCTGTAAATGTTGCCTTCATCAAACCTTGAATAACCGGCCTATGGCCATTAGACTTCCGATCACTCCAAGGGCCACACTGATTGAAACAATCAGGGCCATGTGACCAAAAGAGAGGAAAACAAGATCCAGAGAATTCATGCCGAAAAATTGAATCTCCTTGGTGGCGAAAAATAAATACCCACCCCCCAGCATCAACAATGTCAAGGCACCCGCAAGAAACCCTTGAATAATCCCCTCCAGCAAGAAAGGTACTTTGATAAACCAATCAGTGGCCCCCACCAGTTTGAGGATTTCAATTTCAGCTTTTCGATAAAAAATGGTTAGTTTGATAGTATTCGTCATAATAAAAACAACACAAAGGCACAGAAGGCCCCCTACAACGAAACTGATTAACTTCACCACTCCTATAATGACTTTGACATTATTCAACCATTCTTCACTGCATTGAACATCTGCTACGCCTATGAGCTTTACCAAGGCGGCTGTTATGGCTTCCGGATCTAAATCATGCTCTTTGGCCCGGGCAAAAGAAACCTCATAGGATGCCGGCAGCGGGTTGCCAGACAAGCGGTCCAAAAGGCCCGCATCACTTCCTCCGAGGGTTTTCTTAAGATCGGCCATGGCGTCTTCTTTGGATATATACAGCACTGTTTTTTCGCCCGGCAGTTGCCGCAGGAATAAATCGACCTTATCTCTTTTGTAATCACTGATAGGGTCGTTCAAATAGACTGAAAAAGACAAACTGTTTCCCCACCCATGGATCCAGCCAGCCACATTTGCAAAAAGAAGCATGAATATCCCGAAGATCAGCAGCGACGACGTCATTGTCCCCAAACCCAGAGCATGGACCGTCAAATTCTCCCTGATATTTCGCAGGGCCTGTTTTAAGAAATAGGTTCGGAATCTTATGCGCATGTGTCCCCGCAAAGTCTGCCCCGTTGCAGAAGAATTGTCCGAAAGGGAACATCCTCGAGCAAATCCCGACTGTGGGTGGCGATCACCACCGTGGTACCGTTTTGATGGATGGTCCTGAAAAGTGCCATGATTTCCCGGGTAAGATCCGGATCCAGATTCCCGGTAGGTTCATCCGCCAACAGAATCACCGGGCCTTTCACAATGGCCCGGGCAATGGCGACCCGCTGCTGTTCCCCGCCGGACAGTGATAGGGGATAAACCTTTTCCTTGTCTTCAAGCCCCACCAGTTCAAGGGTTTGGCGGGTCCTTTTTCTGATCCAGCGGGAAGGTTCGCCGGTCACCTCCAGCGCAATGGCCACGTTTTCAAATACGGTCCTTTTGGGCAGGAGCTTGAAATCCTGAAAAACAAATCCGATTTTTCGACGCAGCAGGTCCATTTTTGACCGGCTGATGCGGGTCAAATTAATTGAATTGATCAGGATATACCCCCGATCCGGTTTCTCTGCACCAAAAATCAATCTCAGAAGGGTTGTTTTCCCAGCACCGCTGGGCCCAGTAACAAAAATAAACTCCCCTTTCGCAATCCTGAGATTGACATCGTCCAGGGCAACATGGGGACCATACTTTTTGAACAGGTGAAAGAGTTGTATCATTTAGTATGTGCCCATTGCTCTGAAAAGCCTTGCCCGGGCCAGATGGTAGTCAAAAAGCGCACTGAAATGGTTGACCCTTGCCCGGGTCAGGTACCGCTGCGCATCCAGAACTTCGGTGGAAGTGCTGACCTGTGCTTTGTAACGTTCCTGACTCACTCTCAGGTTCTCTTCTCCCTGCTCCACCGCTTTTCTTGTGATGGGAATGTTCTCCTCGGCGGTCTTGAGATCCAAAACAGCATCTTTTATTTGAAGCTGTATCTGCTCTTCCAACTCCATTTTGGTCTTGAGAACTTCATTTTTCACGCTTTGCTGCTGCTTCACGTTATAGTAAGTCTTACCCCACTCCCAAAAGGTCCATTCCAGCCCGACGGTGGCCTCCCAGTTACTGGCCTGATGAAATTCCCCCCCCGACACCGACGCCGTATCCCCCTCCTTTATATAATCCCAGGTAAACACCACTTCGGGATAAAATTTGCTTCTGCTTAACCGGATCTGCTGATCCGTCTGAAGGAGGTTCACATCCATCAATTTCATTTCCGGTCTGTTTTTAAAAGCGATTTCCACGTACTCCTGAAATTTGCCCTTTTCGGGGTTGTGCACGCTGATTTCTTCAACTTCCACCTCCGCGTTTACAGGCCTGGACAAAACCGCATTAAAATTGGACCGTGCCAGTCTGGCTTCATTTCGGGTAGACGTCAAATCATGTTTGGAATTACTGGCATTCACTTCCGACTCCAGCAGATCATTGATGGGAATCATCCCCACCTTATAAAAATTCCGGGCCACTTCCGCGTGGCCCTCAAGGGCTTCCGCAGCCTTCTCGGCAGTCTCCACCGCCATATCCGCCGTAAGGATATTGAAATAGGCCGCTTTGGCCCGGAGGGCCAGGTCCAGTTCCTGGGTCTGTACTTCCAGTTGGGATTGATCAATACCCAATTCTGAAAGCCGATAGGCGCTCAAAATAGCAAATCCGGTAAAAAGCGGTTGCGTGACCGTTCCCCGCCACCGGTAGTTGTTCTGGCTCCCTATTTCAACAGGCCCCCCCAGGCCTGTAAAAAAGACCTCCTGATTCATGCCATATCGTTTGTAACCGTAAGATGTACTCAACTTGGGCAGGAAATCGGCTCTCGCCTGATTCTTCACGTACTCTGCCTGATCGATCTGTTCCTTCTTCGCTTTCAGTTTCCAGTTGTTGGCCAGGGCTTCCTTGACACACCCTTGAAGGGTGTAGACCTTTTTCCCCTCAGCCAAAGCCCCATTTGAAAGGCAAAGGATGGACAGCAAACAGCCGACGCAAGCCATCCTAAACCAGCCTGTGCACCTCATTTCACGCTCCTCCAAGACAATCGAAAAGGTTAATTTAATGCTTAAGTACGGGTATTGATTAAAACAAGACCTCAAATATGTCAATGGGAATTCAGCCGATGATGCCATTGTTATGAAGGAACCATGAACAAATTCTTTATCTCCCTCTAAGCCCAACAAATCCTTGACAGAGACAGTGGCAAAATGATCTTTTGAAACCAGTCTAGTCAGCACGGTCACAATATTCGATACCCACTGAATAACACTGTAAGAGGAGGTCTCCATGGTTCGCCTTTTGAGCACACGATTCAAGTTCAGAACCCTTCTGATTTTTCTGTTCCTGCTTGCAGTTATTGACCCCGTTTTGAAACAATTCGGCCAGGTTGGGCTCAATTTCCTGGACGTACTGTTCACCATATCCCTCTTGACAGCCCTCTACTCCATCAGCGGCAACCGGAAAATCCTGCTTTCCGGCATCCTGCTAGTGGCGCCCATCTTCTTCCTGGGTTGGACCGATTTTGCAAAAAATGAATTCTATCTGGGCCTGGTGATATATGCGTTTGCCATGGCCTTTTTCGGCTTTGTGGCCGTTTCCATCCTCATCCATATCGTGGCCGAGGAAAGTGTCACCATGGACCTCATTTACGGGTCTGCATGCGTCTATTTTCTGATTGGTTTTGTGTGGGCCATCGGCTACGGGCTTATCGAATTGCTCATACCAGGTTCCTTCAGTGTTGGCGGGCATGTTCTCACCCGTATGGACTATCTCACCCAATATGGATTCTTAAACGATAACCTCTCCTATTTCAGTTTCATTACGCTCACAACCCTTGGATACGGCGATATCATTCCCCTTTCGCCCCCGGCCAAATCCGCTGCAAGTCTTGAAGCCATCGTGGGTCAGCTTTACATCGCGCTTCTAGTAGCGCGTCTGGTGGGGTTGCATACCTCCCAATCCATGGCAAAAAAAAGAGGGAAAAGAGAAATTGAAGAAATCTGCAAGCCGCTATTGGAAAAAGACCAGGCCGACACGAAAAAAGAGCCATAACCTTATGGTCTCGAAACCTCAAGATCTGTATATCTATCTGCTGAGCGGCACCCTGACGGCATCGGATGAAACGGCTCTCGGCGGGACTTTCATGGGAAACTGGGTGGAGGGAAACAGCGCATTTCTGTTCTTTTCAGCCCCCGCGGAGAAGCAGGTCGCCGGGTTGGTGGCATGCAGGCCGGAACTGCGCCTTGAGGACAATTTTCATTTCACCTACGAAGACTGGCAGGGAGGCGGGTTGGACAGGCTTGAAATCGGGCCGTTTCTGGTGGTTCCACCCTGGCTGGAAAGCCCTGAAATGGAAGGATTCATCAAAATCCTGCTGGATCCCGGGGTGGTCTTCGGCAACTGCCTGCACCCCACGACCAGAACCTGCCTTGAAGCCCTTTCCATGGTGGCGGAGCAATCCCCTATGGGCCGTGTGCTCGATTTGGGGACGGGGACCGGCATCCTGGCCATCGCCGCGGTCCTGTTGGGCGCTGACGCGGCTCTGGCTGTGGACTTTAACCCCCTTTGCGTCAAAACCGCCAATGGGAACATTAATCTCAATGGACTGGGAGACCGGATAGAGGCCGTTCGGGGGATGGCGGAAGATTTCGTTAAAGAAAAGGCGGACCTTCTGGTCGCCAACATTCAGCATGACGTCATTCGAGATTTCCTGGAAAAGCATACGCCTGCCGTACCGCAAGCCCTGATCATTTCAGGGCAGATGCGGAGTCAATCGAGAGATCTGAAAGCGCAGTTGAAAAGCCTCGGGTATCATACCTTAAAGGAATGGGACCATGACATGACCTGGTTCACCATCCTGGCGGAAAAACCTGAGTTGTGAAGGGACCCCTACCCGATTTTATTTTCCAGCGAAAGGACCAGGGGAATCACATGAAGTTCCCTTGAAAGTTCCCGGGTAGCCCCCAGTTCCCACCCGCCACACTGAAATTTTCCATCCAGGCGATTCGCAATCTCATCCGCCAGACCGCCCACATCAATCACCGGATGACGCTTGAACACCTGGGGGAGTCCGTAGGTGAGGTTGCAGGCGAGACATTTCCCCGGACGCTGACGCAATTGAAACTCAAAATGAAGTTCGTTTCCACGATGCGTCTTAAAGGCCAGCCCGATATCAAAAGCGCCCTCTTCCGAATCCCCGAGCATCGCCTCGAAAAAACTATCCGCTCTCCCTGCGGGAAAAAGTATTTCAAGATCATCCTGGGTAAAAAGGTCCTTCAGTTCGCCATTTGCCGTCATAAGCACACTCCAAAAACGAGGGACAACCAGAAATAACGTGCCTAATTTATCATAAAACCCCTTTAATGAAAACAAAAAAATCAACACCTTATGAAGTTGCCCGCCTCCATTTTCCACGAGGGAAGCGGCTATTCATTCTTGACTTTCCCAAGTATGGAACATTAAAAAGAGCAACAGAAACCAATAAGTCGATGCAATGAGCATCGATTCCAAAAACCTCAATCCCAAAAGGCCGTTTCCATGAACTCAGACAAAGGCAGAATTCCCATTCAAAAACTCCAGGGGCACCACTGTTTCGCCTGTGGTACCGACAATCCCATCGGGTTGAACATGCAGTTTTACCATTTGGAAGATATGGTCTGCTCGGACATTATCTTGAAAAAAGACCATGAAGGCTGGGAGAATATGGCCCACGGTGGCATCATCTCCACACTGCTCGATGAGGTGATGTCCTGGACCGTGCTCTATTTCAAACGAACCTTCCTGGTCACCCGAAAGATGAACATGAAATACATCAAACCTGTTTCCCTCGGCGTACCGTTGACCGCGAGGGGAAAAATTCTGGATGAACCGGGCAACTCAAGAATTGAGGTTCAGGGCGAAATTGTGGATGCAGCGGGAAAGCTTCTGGTCAGAAGCCGCGGCGAGTTTGTGATGCTGGCCGAAAATCAGCTTACTTCTGTATCCAGTGGCCTGAAACAGGAAATGATTCACATGTTTGAACAATTCAAATGATGCATCCAGATCCCTCATTCCATAGTTGGTCCAGAAAATCCGTATAGTGCATGGCCTGGAAATCCCCGTAAACAGCTCGGGTTGGATCCTGACTGACAAGGAGATAATTCTTAAAAATCCCTTCCTGTTGCAGGGCTTTTAAGCCCTTGAGATCTCTTTGGTTTACTTTGTTTGAAGCCTTGACTTCAATGGCTGTGTGTTCACCAATTAGAAAGTCAGCTTCCATACCATGCGTGGAACGCCAAAAAGAAAGAGGTTCTTTGATTCTTTTGTAACTTAAAAAGGCTCTGATCTCCATTCCAATAAACTGCTCAAAGCTCCTGCCATACAGGTTTGAGTTACGATCAAGGTTTAAGGTACCGCTCAAAGTGTGTGTTACGCCGGGATCAAAAAAATAGAACTTGGCCGTTTTCAAAGCTTTGCGTTTTTTAGATTCGGTCCAGGCGGGTAACATGAAGCCCACAAGCGTATCTTCGAGAACCCCTACATACTCATTGACGGTGGACGGAGCTACCTGACAGTCACTTGCCAGTTTAGTGAAATTAATGATCTCGGAGTTGGCAAGCGCCATTGATTTAAGAAAGCGGGAAAAGGGCGGCAGATTCCTGACCAGCCCTTCAGCAGCGATCTCCTCCCGCAAATAGGTGTTAACATAGGCGTCAAGCTCTTCTTCCGGATAGTCGCTTAAATAAACGGCGGGCAATCCCCCCAAACGAAGGTATCTTTCCAAATCGAAGTTCGGTATTTCTTTCCTGATCAGGGGAAACAATTCCGCGTTCCAGGCGCGCCCCGCCAAGAGATTTACTTTTCCCCGGCGCAGCTTGCGGGCACTGCTCCCTGTAAGCAGAAATCTTATTTTTTTGTCTTCGATTAAACGATGCACTTCGTTTAGCAGTTCGGGAATTCGCTGAATTTCATCAATGACAATTATTTTATCACGATCCGGTTCAATCAGGGTCTCAAGATCGTGAGGAGCGCTTGATAATCGCAAATATATCCGCGAATTAAGTAAGTCCAAAATCCTGGCAGATTTTGCTAGCTGCCGCTTGATCAGTGTGGTCTTACCTGTGGCTCTTGGCCCAAACAAGAAAAAAGATTTTTTTTGCAGCAGCTCAACCAGATTTAAGCAACGTTTAAGCTCCATAACGTATTCCTTCTTTCTTGTTTTTCGGATAGTCCACGATTGTTTCGCTGAAATTACGGATAATCAACAATATAATCGTGTGTTTTCCAACATGCAAGAAAAAACGCTCATTCAACGAATTCTGCGTCATCAATAGCGGACGACCGTGACAAGGAGATTTCACCCCACATCAGTTGCTTTCATTTGCGCTGTTCAAGGAAACGAAAAAATGATAGAAGAAAAAGATTACCAACTTGAAAAGGACAACCCCCATGAATACAGATCCTCAGAAACAAACCGTTGCCATTGTACGTTATGAAAATCCAAGGGACTCTGTACGGAAAACCGTGGATTTATCCAAAGGATTGGACCATCTTCCCGCGGGCGCACGCGTGTTCATCAAGCCCAATGTTGTTTTCTGGAGCCGTTTCGGAACATTTCCCGCCTATGGCGTCATTACCACGAGCCGGGTGGTTGAAGACATAGTCATTCTCCTCAAGGAGCGCGGTATTGAGGATATCACCATCGGGGAAGGCATGGTCCTTTTCGACCCGCGGGATCGTGAAACACCCGCCCATGCTTTTGAGACCCTCGGTTACAACGCCCTGAAACAAAGATACGGGATCAAGGTGGTGGACCTGTTTGAACGGCCCCATGAAAAAATTACATTTCGTGACGGTACGGCCTTTAACTTCAGCACAGACTTCCTTAAATCAGACTTTGTGGTGAACATTCCGGTACTCAAAACCCACGCCCAGACGGTTGTTTCCCTAGGCGTCAAGAACCTCAAAGGAACCATTGACGTCAATTCTCGAAAAAAATGCCACAGTGCGGATGCGGAAAAGGATCTGCACTACATGATCGCCAGGTTCCAAGAGATCCTGCCCAATGGATTTACGCTCCTTGACGGGATTTATACCAATGAAAGAGGGCCCGGGATTGACGGAAAAATCCGGCGGGAAAACCTTCTCATCGGAAGCCGGGATGTGCTCTCCGCCGACAAGGTGGGGGCCATGGTGCTCGGCTATGACCCTTCGGAAGTTCCCTACCTGGCTCAAACAGCACGGGCGGCCGGCAGGCCCGTTGATCTCTCAGATACAGTTGTGGTGGGAGAAAAAATTGAAGATGTGGCCAAGAAGCGCAAATACACCTTCCCCTATACATCGGACGAATCACAGGCACTTCCCATACCCATGAAACGGATGGGGATTCAGGGGTTGAGCTTTCGAAAATATGACCTATCCATGTGCACCTATTGCTCTTTGCTCAACGGCATGATCCTGACGGCCATTGCCCAGGCCTGGGAGGGAAATCCATGGGACGACGTGGAGGTGCTCACCGGAAAATCCATGAAGCCCACCCCGGGGAAAAAGAAAACCATTCTCATGGGCAAGTGCATCTATCAAGCCCATAAGGACAATCCGGATATGGGGGAGATATTTGCCGTAAAGGGTTGCCCCCCTTCCATGACACAGGTGGTGGAAAAATTTCAGGCGGCGGGCATCCCCATCAGGCCGGATATTTTTGAGGCCAAGGAACAGTTTCCGTCATTTTTCATGCAGAAATATGACGGAAAACCGGATTTCGACATAGACCTGTTCAGGGTGAAGTGAAGAACCGCTGTAAACAATTCTCTCATTTAAAAGGTTCCCTGAGACCCTTCTTGAAGATCTTGCCGGAACCGGTCTTGGGAAGGGTTTTTAGAAAATCCACACTCTTGGGTGTTTTGTAACCCGCCAGATCCTTTCGGCAGTAGGCGATGATCTCTTCTTCGGTTACCGAACACCCTTCCTTCAATACCACGCAGGCCTTGACCGCTTCCCCCCAGTGGGCATCCGGCACACCGATGACGGCCGCTTCCAGCACCTCCGTATGGGTGTAAAGCACATTTTCCACCTCGGATGAATAGACATTTTCTCCACCCGTCAGGATCATGTCTTTTTTGCGGTCCACGATGTTCACATACCGCTCAGCGTCCATGACCGCCAGATCCCCGGTATACAACCACCCATCCCGGATAGCGTTTTCGGTCTCATCGGGCAGACGCCAGTACCCCGGCGTCACCGTATCCCCTTTCACAATGATCTCACCCACCTGCTTTTCGTCCATGGCCACGTCATTGCCGTCATTGTCCACGACCCGAAGGCTCACGCCGATGAATTCCCGTCCGGTTTTGGCTTTGAAATTGAGCTGTTCTTCCGGTGACAGGGTTTTTAAATGATCCTTCAAAATGGAAAGGGTCAGATAGGGGCTGGTCTCCGTCATGCCATAGGTCTGAATGTAATCGCACTGAAAGGCTTCCACAATTTTTCGCACGGTCTCGGGGGCTATGGGCGCACCACCACTTAAGATCACCCGCAGACTGGAATAATCAAAATTCCCCACGTCGGAGTGGTTCACCATCATGTTGAGCATGGTGGGGATCAGGTTGCTGAGGGTGATTTTTTCCACCTGGATCATGCGGCAAACGGTTCCCGCATCAAAAGACGGCACCAGCACATGCTTGCCCCCCACCCAGGTCATGGCAAAGGTGGCCCAGGCATCCGCCAGATGGAAAAGAGGGGCCACGTGAAACCACCGGTCCCGGTCGGTGAGATGCAGTTCCGCTACGGTTCCCAGGGCATGGCTTTTGACGTTCTTGTGGGTCAGCATCACCCCTTTGGGTCGGCCGGTGGTACCACTGGTGTAGTAGAGGTGGGCCACATCATCATCGCATATGGCGGGGGCCGGAGGCGGTTGGTCGGAGTGATTTTTCAGCAGCGTTTCGTATTCTATATTTTCCCCGTTCAACACGCGGGAATCCGTTCGTGTCCAGATGATTTTCTCCAGGGTTGACACACTTTCAGACAGGTCTTTCGCTTTCTCAAAAAAACCACCCTGGGCAATCAGCATCCGGGATTCGCTGTCATTCAGGATTCCTGCCAGTTCTCTTTTTGCCAGTCTGTAGTTGAGGGAAACCAAAATGATTCCCAGGTGCGCCGCAGCAAAATAAGCTTCAAGATATTCGTGGCTATTTTCATGAAGCACGGCAACACGGTCGCCCTTCCCAACGCCCAACTCCCGAAAACCCCACGCCAACCGCCAGACCCTTGCAGCGAAATCACCATAGGTCAACCGTAATTCACCGCAAACCACGGCTTCTTTTTCAGGATACAGACGAACCGCCTTGGGAAGCAATTCATTGAGTGGCATATTTCCAACTCCTTCGTTGATACTGCATGGAAAAAAGGGGCCTACTGGATCGTATTAAACGACCGAACAGCTGAATGGATGACATTCCCCATGCTCACATTTCCAAAACAGAACCATTTGATAAAGTGCTGTTCTTTCAGCCCCAGTTCACGAAAAATCCGCTTTTCTTCGCACCCTTCCTCCCACATTCTCCTGATACTCCCGTAAAGATCTTCCAGGAACTGCAGCTTTTTCGCAATCCGTTGTTTTCCGTTTTTCGGTTTTGGATAATGATTACATAAAACAGTGTCAAAATCAAAGCACAGGATTCTTCTTAAAGATTCAATCTGGTCTGAAATCTTCTCATCCGCCCTGAAATATTTAATCCTGTCTGAAAGGTACAAATCGCCCGAAAAAATGATACCCCGGTCCGGTTCAAGATAAACCGTGTGATCCCTGGAGTGCCCGGGCGTGTGAATGGCCATAAGTCTGAAATTCGTCGTTTCCATAACTTCCGGGGCGGCCGCCATTTCAAGGGGGACGGTTTTCCCCCACATGTAATGCTGATAGGGAAAGATTCTGAAATCCGATTTCATTTTTGAAACCGTCAATGGATGCCCGGAAACGGAAACACCCAAAGTACTTTTCAGCGCCGCGGCATTTCCGCTGTGATCCTCATGGTGATGGGTCAACAAAGCCTTTTGAATGTTGGTTGCTTTGGCAATTTCAATCACTTCCCGCTGCATGTGCCGCAAACCCGTATCAATCATGAGGTCATCTACCACGTACAGGTAGACCGTCATCATGGGACGACGGAAGGGTGACCAACCCAGTTCATACCCCTTCACATCCCCGAAGCCATGGCTTTTGATTAATCTCATAACTTTCCGGGACAGGCGATAACCTACTCGTCCTCATAAACATTGGCGATGCAGCAGAGAAAGGTGGCCGGTTCCGTATCAGAAAGGTTCTTCATGCCATGGGGTTCCATGCTGGGGATATAGATGGCGTCCCCCGGCCCGACGATTTTGCTTGAAACCAGCGCATCGGTTTCCCGGTCAAACTGCCAGCATTCGAACCGGCCGCTCAGGATATACATGGTCTGATGATAAAAGTGGTTGTGAACAGGGATTTCGCCTCCCGGTTCGGCCGAGAAATGGCGCAGGCCGTATTCGGGCGTACCCATATCATCCTCACCGCATTTGCTCAACCACCGTACACTGATGCCCTTTACCTCATGGATCACGCCCCGATAGGGAAATGTGTCAATTTTGATGTTCTCGCAGTCTTTGAAATTTTGAACGATCATTGCCGACCTCCTTTTATCCGATGTTCCAAGTATTGATGTCATGTATCATTTTGGGGGCGGAACGGGAAGGGATTTTAGCTGTGTTTATACCCCCCGGCGGTTTCTTCCGTCAGCGGTACGCTGACCGGGTTCCTGTCAAAATAATTGACGCAGCGTCTTATGTCGTCCAGGAGCAGATCGCCCAGATCCCGACTGACGCCGTGACGGACCAAAATCCGCTGAATCACCAAATCTTCCCTGTTTGCGGGCATGGAATAGGCCGGCACCTGCCAGCCGCGGCTTCTCAGCCGGTCTGCAAGGTCATAAAGGGTAAATCCCGGATTGATATCTTCCTTCAACGACCAGCAAAGCGCCGGAATTCCGCCCCGGCTGTCGTAGATCACTTTGAACGGCCCCATTTGGCGAATCTCATCGGTCAGATAGGCGGCGGTATGGTAGCAGGCCTGGTGAATTTTTCGGTAGCCCTCTCTGCCCAACCGCAAAAAATTGTAGTATTGAGCAACAATCTGTCCCCCGGGTCGTGAAAAGTTCAGGGCAAACGTGGGCATGTTCCCGCCCAGGTAATTGACATTGAAAATCAAATCACCCGGTAAATCTTTTTTATCCCGCCAGACCACCCAGCCAACACCCAGGGGCGCCAGGCCGAATTTGTGCCCGGAGACATTGATGGATTTCACGCGCGGCAAACGAAAATCCCATATGAGGTCGGGTTCCGCAAAAGGGGCTAAAAAGCCGCCGCTGGCACCGTCCACATGGATGGGGATATTGAGACCTGAATCATTTTGAAGATGATCAAGCGCATCGGCAACGGCGTTCACCGGCTCATACTGGCATGTAAAGGTGACCCCAAGGGTCGGAACCACACCGATGGTGTTTTCATCACAACGCTTGACCACCTCTTCCGGGGTCATGATCAGACGATCACTTTCCATGGGGATCTCCCGCAGCTCAACATCCCAGTAGCGGGCGAACTTGTGCCAGCAAATCTGCACCGGGCCGCATATCATATTGGGCTTATCCGCGGCTTTCCCCTGAGCATGCATCCCATCACGCCACCGCCGTTTCATGGCCATCCCACCCAGCATGGCCGCCTCGCTTGAACCGGTGGTGGAACACCCCATGGTGTTAGCGGCATCGGGGGAATTCCATAAATCCGCCAACATATGCACACAGCGCGCTTCGATCTCGGCGGTCTGGGGATATTCATCTTTGTCGATCATGTTCTTGTCGATACACTCGTTCATAAGCTGGTGGACCTCCGGTTCTATCCAGGTAGAACAGAAAGTCGCCAGGTTCTGGCGGGAATTACCATCCAACATCAATTCATCATGCACCACCTGATAGACGTGGCGGGGATTACGTTCCTCTTCGGGGAATCTGTGCTTGGGCATCCTCACGGAAAGATCCGTCGATGCATATACATCGTCCAGAAAATTCTTGTTTATGGTCTCTTTTTCGTGCAGCGCCATCAGCTTTTCTCCTTACCCATGCCATGAAGTACGTGGGCGTAGTGGTTGGTGGGGCCGTGCCCGGCACCAAAATCCAGCGCCTGAGCAATGGCCCGTGTAATGAATTTCTTGGCCTGTGCAACCGCATGGGAAACCGTGTATCCTTGAGCGAGCAGTGTCGCCAGAGCGGCCGAGAAAGTGCATCCGGTGCCGTGGGTGTTCCGGTTGCTCAGGCGGGGAGACGTAAAGGTCTGAAATCGTTCTCCGTCAAAGAGCAGGTCCACGGCATCCCCCTTCAGGTGTCCTCCCTTGACCAGCACGTAGGGCGTGCCAAGCCGATGGATCTCCCGGGCTGCCGCCTCCATGGCCGCCAGATCTTCCACGGGAAACCCGCACAAATCAGAGGCTTCGGGAAGGTTGGGGGTAACCACATGGGCCAGGGGCAGGAGAACTTCCTTTACGGCAACCCTTGCCTCCCGGGACAAAAGCACATCTCCTCCTTTGGCCACCATAACCGGGTCCACCACCAGGCCTTCCACCTGATACTTTTTCAACTGCTCGGCCACCCCCGCCACGATCTCCGGGGTGGCAAGCATCCCTGTCTTGGCCCCGTCGGCCCCGTAGTCCGACAGCACCGACGTCATCTGCGCTTTGATGAAATCCACCGGCACCGGATGCACCCCCTGAACCCCCAGGGTATTCTGGGCTGTCAGGGCCGTAACGGCGCTCATGCCGTACCCCCCTAGCACAGTGATGGTCTTCAAATCCGCCTGTATCCCCGCGCCTCCCCCGGAATCGGAACCGGCGATGGTTAATATGCGCTTCATCCATTACCCTCCCATCACCACAGAAAACTGAACAAACCACTTCTGAGTGAAACTTATGATAAGAGCCTGTTTGTCTTTATTAATGGGACACTCATTCTCTCTTTGAAACTCCGAACCGCCCCTGGAACAACCCCATGAGTATCAGGTAAAAGACACCCGTGGCAAGAAGGCTGGGGATTGAGGAACCCCAGGCAGTCTCGCGCTGGAGGAGGTGATAAAACCCAAATCCAGCGGCCCAGGCCACGAAGGCCCATGGATTGAATCCCCCAAGATACCAGTAGGTTTTTTGGGGGTCCGTGCCGGGCTCAAAGTACATTCCCCGTCTCAGGAAAAAATAGTCTGCCAGAACCACCCCGAAAAGGGGACAGAATACCGAACCGATAAACAGCAGAAAGCCCTCGTAGGCCGTGGCCGGGAACATGAGCGCCAGCACCGTACCCAGGACTCCGCACGCCAAACTCCCACGTCTCTCGCCCAACCGGGGCCATATGTTAAGGGCCGAGACCGCCGTGGAGTAGATATCTAAGAATGTGGTGGTAAAGGTGGAAAAAAGGACGATGATCATGGCGGGCACCGCAAGGCCAAAACCCACCATCAATTCCAGCACCATACTCTCCGGTGTGGGGGATTGGGTGGCCAGGGCCGCGGCCAGACCGATGGCGTACATCCAGGAGCTGAAAATAAAATAGCCTATCCAGGTCCCCCAGAAGGCGGTTTTCGTGTTTTTCCCGTACCGGGAGTAATCGCACACCAGGGGAAGCCAGGAGATGGGCATGGCAATGACCAGGTCCAGACCCACCATGAAGGGCATCTCTCCCCTGGCAGGCGCTGCCATTAGACGACCCAGGCCGTATTCATGAAGCACCACATAGGTCATGATGCAGCAAAGGGCCATGAGAGCGGTCACGGCGATCCGCTGAAGCCATTTCCAGTACCGGTGCCCCAGGAGCGCCCATAGGGTGGTGGCAATTCCTGCCACCAGAACCCAGCCCCGAAACCCGAAGGAGGGCATGGGCCAAACCGCCTGGGCCGCCTGCCCACCGATCCATAGCATAACCCCGGTCCACCCCACCAGCTGGACAAGATTGAGGACCGTGGCAAAGTAGGACCCCCGAATCCCGAAGGAGGGCCGCACCGCCACCATGGTGGGGAGGCCGGTTTTGCTTCCCACGACCCCGCCAAAGGCCATGGGTATATTCCCGATGAAATGCCCCAGGAGAATCACCAGGAAACCCGTGGCAAAACCCAGGGGAATGAGAAGCCCCCCGGCCCAGATCTCCGCCAGGGACACGGCGGCCCCGGCCCAGAGGAGGAGGAAATCCATCCCTCCGAGATTTCGGTCTTGTTGTTCAATCGGTTCTATTCCTATCTTTCCGGTCATGGGAATCCCCTCCACAAAAAAAAGCCACTTTCTTCCAAAGAAGAAAAGCGGCTCCAAAAAGACCACCCAACACGAATCGCAGGGATGCTTCACGACCGTGCCACTTCCCTTCGCTGGCATTACCCAGTTCAGGTTCCAAGGGTTGCAGGATGTTTAAATCCGATCCAGCTCTCAGCAAAACCACCCCTAGCGACAGGGTGAATTATATCGCCACAATGGGGGCATGTCAAGAATTTCGAAAGACCCATGCCCATAACATTTTTAAAAAATTCTCTTTCATCGCCACTATTGACAATAATCAGCGTTTAAGAATATCATGCGGAGAGTAAAGGAGAAGCAAAATGAAAAAGAAAACGCGTCAGAGTTTGGGGTTTTTAACCGTTGGTTTCTATTTTTTCTGCACCCTTTTTTTTGGACCGGACACGGCAGGCGCCGCCTCGGGAACCATCATATCAACGGGCCAGACAATTTATGTCCCCGTCTATTCCCATATCTACAGTGGCGACCGTGAACACCCCTTTTACCTGACCGCCACGCTCAGCGTTCGAAACACGGATCCAAAGCATGCCGTCACCATTCTCTCCGTGGACTATTACGACTCAAAAGGCAAACTGCTGAAATCCTACTTGAACAGTCCTGTTGGTCTCAATCCCCTGGCCACAACCCGCTACATCATTAAAGAATCGGATAAAAGCGGCGGATCGGGTGCCAATTTCATAGTGAAATGGAAATCCGGCACCAAAGTCAATGCGCCCATTATTGAAAGCATCATGATCGGAACCAAAACCCAGCAGGGCATTTCCTTTATTTCCCGTGGTCGGGCCATCCAGGAGTGAATCCGGGATTTACGCAAGCGGTCAGACGCTGCACCCCGATGATTAAAAATTAAAAATACCGATGGGAGGAATACCATGTTTGACGAGATTACGGAAAAGATTGAAACGGTGATGGAACAGCTCAATGGGCTACGAGGTCATCTTTGACTTAGACAACCAGAAACTCAAGCTGGAAGAGCTGGAAAGCCTCATGAGCAAGGCCGAATTCTGGCAAAGAAACCAGGATGAGATATCCCGTTTGAACCGGGAACGCTCAGCCCTTCAGGAACAGGTTGATACATGGCAGGCCCTTTTCAGTAAAACCGAAGATGCCGCGCTGTTGGCTGAAATGGCCGTGGAAGAGAAAGATACGGCCACCCTGAAAGAGGTCATTCGGGATGTGAAAGGCCTGGAAAAGAACATCAAGGATCTGGAACTCAGGTCCCTTCTAGGCCAACCGGACGACCGGCGAAATGCCATTGTTGCCATCAATGCGGGGGCCGGCGGCACCGAAGCCCAGGACTGGGTTGAGATGCTCTTCAGAATGTATATGCGATGGGCTGAGAACAAGGGGATGAAAGTCCAGGTCATCGATTTCCTGGCAGGCGACGAAGCGGGTATCAAGAATGTGGATTTTACCGTCACGGGGACTTATGCCTACGGGTACATGAAATCCGAACACGGCATTCACCGCATGGTCCGGATTTCGCCCTTTGATGCAACCGGTCGAAGACATACCTCTTTTGCTTCCGTCTCGGTACTTCCGGAGGTGGATCTGGACATCAATATCGAGGTGGATGACAGTGACTTGCGAATTGATACCTATCGGGCAAGCGGTCCCGGGGGACAACATGTCAACAAAACCAATTCAGCCATCAGGATCACGCATCTACCCACCAAGATCGTGGTTCAGTGTCAGAATGAAAAGAGTCAGCACCGCAACAAAGAAATGGCCATGAAGGTGCTGAAATCAAAGCTCTACGATCTGGAAAAAAATAAGCTGGAACAGAAAAAACACGAAATGCACGAAACCCAGAAAGACATCGCATGGGGAAGCCAGATCCGTTCCTACGTCTTTAATCCATACCGGATGGTGAAAGATCACCGCACCAATGTCGATTATGGAAATGTGGAAAAGGTAATGGATGGCGACATTGACGGGTTCATCGATGCCTATTTGCGGATGAAATAAACCTTCAAATGGCCGCCGTATTCACTTCTGAGCACATCCAGAATGTGGGACGGGATATCTCCCTGCATGCGAATGTCAGTACGGGGCGTTTTCACGAGAGCCTGCATAATGCACCTTATTTCTACGGTTTTCTCTTCCCTGCGCCAGCAGGCCACCCACCCGCGGGATCGATGACAGTGGTATTCGTTGTTTGAGAGTTTGGTATAATTTGGCCAATTAGTGTCTGAACGAAAACTAGGATTTTTTGTCAAGGTCAAGGAAGATCAAAATTTTAACCACAGGAATACGTTTGGTATTTCGAGGATTAAAATTTTTATCTGACGCAGAGATTGGCGAAAAAGACAGTTTTCGTTCG
>JAERTK010000146.1 GCA_016844935.1 Desulfobacteraceae bacterium
CCGTCTGGAGGTAAAACAGGGTTATGGAATTGGGATACAGGCACAGGGGAGCAATATAATCGCTTATGGGGGACGATCCGGGCCTGAAAATGCCGGCATAGGAAAGGGTTGCTCCGAGGAAAATCAGGACCAGGCCCACGAGATGCAAAAAAGGGAGGTCTTGATTAATCTGTCCGCTGACGATACGCCGCCCCATCACAAAACCGATCAACGGAAAAGCGAGCCAGGGACAGATCGGAAAAGTTCCGGATACAAAATAGCTTTTCAGGATCTCGTCGAAACTACAGATCACTTTGTAAACGCTGACGGGCTCAAAGAGAATCCCCGCCAGATAACCGGAAAAGAACGTTGACTGGACCAGTTCACCCCCCCAGGAGACCGTAAAATCAACATAGCTGCGCAGCCAGGGTGCCATAAACACCAGAGCCGCGCTGGTTACAAGGATCAGCCAGGAGGGTAGAAACCGGCAGAAATAGAGGGCAACAGTGGCCGAACCGATCAGAGGCAGGATGTCCCAGTCCCACATTTCCGAAGGGCCAAAGGCCAGGGCCGACTGCAGGAGACCTGCCGCAAACAAATAAGCGCCACGGAGAAGGGCTGTCTTCATGAGATTCCATTCACCGGCCCCCTTTTTCCGGCCGGCGGACAACACCTGACTCATCCCCACCATTAAGAGAAACCAGGTGGCGCCAAGGTTCCCAATAACATCGTCGAAAAAAAAGTGGAGAGCACTTTCGGTGGCCTTTTCATTCCCATAAGCGATCATGCAGTGGATAATAATCATCAGCGCCAGGGACGCACCTCTCAGGACATCGATGGACACAATCCGCTTCATTTGATCTCCATTGTAACTCTGTTGAGCTTTCAGCCCGCATTGGCTTTTGGATCCGGGATAAGGTCGGTCAGCTTCTTCAACCCCCATTCCAGGCTGTATTTATTGCCGCGACGCTCCCAGGCCTTGAGGCACACCAGAAACAGTGCCACAGCCGCCAGGCCCAGGAGAAAAGCAGGAAGTGCACCCATCAAATCAAATTCCGGATACCGGCCCGTGAAAAGATACACGATCCACAGGGGCAGAACAATCAGCGGGTAATGGATAAAATAGACGGTTAATGAATGCCTGCTCATACGTTTAAACCAGGTGGCAAATACCCCGGCCCGGGGAGTCGTGTCCCTTCCATCGTAGTAATAATACATCAGGGCGAATAGGACCAGGGCTTGCCCCACCTGAAGGTAAACCATGGTGTTGGAATTGGGAAACAGACTGAAAGGCGCGATATAATCCGTTATGTGAGACGATCCGGGCCGTAAAAGGCTGGCGTAGGCGGCGGTGAAGGCAAGAAACATCAAAACAGAACCGATCAGCAGCAGAAAAGGCAGGTCGCGTTTCATCTGTTGGGCCACAATACGCCGCCCGATCACGAAACCGATCAGCGGAAAGACAATCCAGGGAAAAATAGGGAAAAACCCGGAAAAAAAGAACCCCCTTATCATTTCAGGGAGCCGCCAGCTGGGCTCATATTCGCCAACGGGCTCCACCAGGATGCCCGGCAGGTAATCGGAAATGACGGGTGTTTGAATGAATTTCCCGCCCCAGTCGGCCGCGAAATCCACGGTACCCCGAAGCCACGGTGTCATAAAGGCAATGACCGCAGCCATGAGGAGAATAGTCCAGGAGGGTAAAAACCGGCAGAAGAAAAGGACAATGTACGCCGAACCGATCAGTGTCAGGATATCCCAGTTCCACATGTTCTTGGGGCCCCAGGCCAGAGCGGCCATCAAGAGTCCTGCCGTAAACACGTAGGCGCCGCGGAGAAAGGCCTTTTTCATCAGGTCGATTTCGCCCATCCCCTTTTTCCGATCGCCGGAAACCACCTGGCTCACCCCCACCAGCAGCAGAAACCAGACCGCACCGAAGTCGCCAAGGGCGTGGTCCATAATGAAATATAAAAAACTTTCCGGCGCATGGGCATCCCCATATTCGAGCATGAAATGACAGACAACCATTCCCGTTAAGGAAAAACCCCTCAGAACATCAATGGATACGATACGCCGCAAAAGATCACCTTTTTTCTGAAAATCAATCGGTTGGCAGAGAATAAGAAAGGAAGAAGCCAGGGTCAAGGGGAAAAAATTTGAATCAAGGCGTGCACAATGACACATATATGAGAACAAGGATGAAAATACAGGTCAAATCCCGACAAGATAGGGGCTCAGACGGGACCTGTGTCATGGACTTTCTGCGCAATAATCCGGAGCATCATGAAGGAGTCCTGCCAGAAGCCCTCCGTCTATTTGCTCCCACTACTGTGCTTATGTTGAATTGCTCGAAAGAAAAGCTTATATTCGAGCCGTGATTTTTTAAGAGTAAAATTGTATGTCAACGGTATTAGGCCGACATTTGGAATGGGAGGGAGAGATTCATGCCATTTGTGAACATTAACGGAATAAAAGTCTATTATGAGAATCATGGTAAAGATAATGAGAAAGGGACCATTCTCCTTCTTCATCACGGCTTCGGCTGCGTCAAGACGTGGGAAGGGATTTTCCCCAGACTCGTGGATGAGGGTTACCGTGTCATTATGTACGACAGAAGGGGATACGGGCGATCAGAAAAGGGTCCGGGTTATATGGATTTCTATGTGAGCGATCGTTTTCGGCCGGAGGGTGTTGAGGAAATGCATGTGCTGATGAACTTCTTCGGCATAGAGCGTTTTCATGTTGTCGGACAGTGCGAAGGCGGAGTTGTGGGTGTGGATTATGTGGCAAGGTTCCCCCACCGGGTCCAGACCATGGTAATCGCGAGCACCCAGTTTTTCAGTGAAATACCGATGACCGAGGTTAATTCCCGGGCTTTCCCCAAAACATTCCGGGAGCTTGAACCGGAACTCAAGGCAAAACTTATTGAGTGGCACGGGGAGAAAGCTGAACCTTTTTTTGACCAATTTCGCCAATTCGGAGGTTCCTATGGGACTGATGTCTTTGACTTAAGGCCGGCCCTTTCCGCTGTCGCGTGCCCGTCTCTGGTCCTCTATCCGGATCGCAGCTCTATTTTTGATGTGGAACAGGGAGTGGCCATGTACCGGCAGCTTCCCAAGGGAGAACTGGCCGTTCTTCCTGCCTGCGGTCACAATACCTATCAGTACAGGCCCGAAGACTATGTCCGAATTGTCCTGGATTTTCTCCGTAGGCACCATAAAGAAGGTGAAGAGATGTCGGCCGAGATGATAGGCATGTCCTGTCTCGCAGTAAAAAAGCCGCTTGAAGATTTTCCAACTTCCCGGTAAATGTCACAAAAACAATCCCGTCTTGAAAGGGAGTCAGCAGCAACCCAACAGATCAACTATTAGCCCAGTTCATCATGGCATTTCGGGGTATGTGTTATGGTTAGGCCGTTTGACTAAACACTTACAGTAGGGGACGAGGTTACAATAAATTTTACCGGAGTTCTTCGTGAGCTCTGTAATAATTTTCTAATTCTTGCTCAAGAAATTTTTTTGCATTACCATATACGGTTTTATTATCTTTATATTTAACTTCATAATTGATAAACATATTATAAGCTTTCTTATATATTTCTTTTGCTTTCTCAGTATTTAAGAATTCGTAAATAAATACTCCTGATTCTTCCTGTGCTTTATCAAGCTCTTTTCTTATAATACAATTAGATGCTTTCGAAATTGTAACATCCGGATATGGCTTATAACCATCAGGTAATTCAGAGCTATCTAGTGAAAGACGCTCTAAAGATTTACCACCATATGGGTCGGTCTCACCATAAATAGTTTCCTTAATTTTGCTAACAATCATCATACCACTACACATTGCACATGGTTCCAGTGATGCATAAATAATATAGTCAGCCAAATCTTCACATTCATACTTTTCTAAATAACTTTGAATTAATCTACTTTCCGCATGTTGTGTTACATTATGTGTAGATGCATGTGCATTCCTATCAAATCCCAAAATTGTATCTCTTTTTGGATTAACTAATAAAGCTCCAATATTTTTTCCAATAACGCTTGATGGATCTGATCCTTGCCATGTTTTATACAATATTGAATATGTTAAAAGCATATGTATCTCATTAATCTCATCATTTTGGGTATTATTTGTGCCAGTATCATTATTAGTATCTGAACAATACGTGCTGCTAGCAAATATTAACAAAATACACAAAATAAAATATTTTAATGGCTTTTGAGCGAATAGATGCATGATATTTTCCTTTCATATTTTTTGCTTTGTTTAAATGCAAAGGAAATCAACGCACTTTTTCAACTTCTCGATGCTAACCATAGACCTTACGTCAGATAGATGAAGATGTCTGCTATCTCGTCTGACATCCGGGAGATGTCTTTCTGAGAAAGGTTTCTCGATTCCTCGGATGTTTTCCAGAGGAATATCTCTTGAAGCTCTGCTGCTACTATCCCCGGCGCCATTGAGAGATTCTTAGGATCGTGGTATTGGTTCCATTGTCTGGCATTTCTGAATTGGATCAGTTTCTCTGTATGGCTTTTGCCCAGCTCTCCTATGGAGAGAGTCTGCGAGATTTGGACAGGCGCTCATCCGGATCGATTGGCCAAATCATCTAAATACGCCGCCCATTCCAGGGGCAGCAGGTATTTCTTTTTGTTGTTACATTCCTTGCAGGCGGCCACCAGGTTTCCCTTTTTGCTTTTCCCGCCTCGAACCAGCGGCACCACATGGTCCATGGTCAGGTTTTCACGGCCCACCATCTGTCTGCAATAGTAGCATTCGCCCTTTTGAATCCGGGCATACCACCAATTGGACCGTCTGATACGCCGGGCCTTTTCCTTTTCACGCCTGATCTGGCTTTCACCAACTGTGTTGAAATCGAATGACATTGAAACCCCCCGGGTGCTACTGATACTTTTTTTCCAGATTTCGCATGATCTTTTTTAACCGTTGATTATCCGGTATACTCTGGCTTTCGGGCGGTCTGGGCGTGGTCGGAGCCCTTTGGACTCTTCTCTCAAAAAAGGAAGTCTGAATCTGAGCATTCGCTGTGAGATTCAATATAAAATATACTTCAGCGGGCGCGTCTTCCAGGGTATATTCGATCTCATAGGGGTACCATCCGGCGTCAATTTTCCGGTAGTCCCTGAACCGGACCGTCACGAGCCTCCCTTCCGGATCTCCCGGGAGCACATAAGACAGCAGTAACGGGAAGAACCGCGCTTTATCCACCAGAAGTCTTGGACCGCTCGGATCGCGGGCCCCCACCCGGTATGCCACAACACCGTCGCACCGGTCATAGCCCAGGTCCCAGATCTGGATCCCCAGTTGGGATAAGAACGCGGATATTTCACCTTTGGGATTGGCCATTAGAATCCATCTGTAAGCAGCATCCGGATTCGGTTGCCGCATGGCTGGTACGGGCGGTTCTTCCGTTTTCAACACGCCATTTGCGGGGACAGGCATGGTTTTCGGTGTATTGGCCGCGGCATTGGGGAGATGGGGCGCGGCCATTTCCATGGACCGTTCATACCGCGGGGTTTTAAGCCACACTTTTTCTCTGAAAACCTTTTCCCGAAGAGGGTCCCGAGAATGGATTACGTGGGTCGCCTGCTCAATAATCAAGGTGTTCTGGGTTACAAACTGTTTCCGGACCTTCCCCAAGATTTGATCCAAAGGCATGACATATGCGCAGACTTCGCCGGTCATCAGCCACAAAGACAAGCAACTCATCAATAATATTATAAATTTTTTCATCCACATTCCCTTTATCTCAAATGTGTTCAATTCGTTGGACCATATTTAGTGCCCGAACGAAAACTGTCTTTTTCGCCAATCTCTGCGTCAGATAAAAATTTTAATCCTCGAAATACCAAACGTATTCCTGTGGTTAAAATTTTGATCTTTCTTGACCTTGATAAAAAATCCTAGTTTTCATTCAGACACTATTTATATCATAGCCTCCGTTGAAGACCAAATTAAAAT
>JAERTK010000147.1 GCA_016844935.1 Desulfobacteraceae bacterium
GATCGGGTCAGAGGGGGCTTATAAGTTATAAGCCCCCGTCTGCCCACAGAACCGTGCGTACGGGTCCGTACACGGCTCCTCATGTCACCTTGATCCATTGATTAAGGTCGAACCACCGGTGGTGATGCTCGTCGGAACGTATCTTTAACCCCATTTCTTTTATAAACCAGCGATTAGGATAGGCCATTTCTACCGCTCGGGTATGGGATAAGGCCCATCGCCCTTTGTTGGAATACACTGCCCTCCAGGCCGTGGTACATAATACATTTCGTTTTACCAGCTTCTTGTAAAGGTAACGCTTGCGTTTCTGCTGGTCCACCAACCGTGAGCGAAGTCTGCGTCTGGTGTGGGCCTCGATCTTCTGAAGCTGGCTTGGATATTCGGTCATGCTATAATAGGCAGACCAGCCCATATACCAGCTGTTCAATCTTTTAATGGTCCGTTCCAGTGTCAGGTTCGTACCCCTGGGTGTCAGGTCTTTTACCTTCGACATGGCTCGGCTTATAGACTGCGCCGAAATCACCATAGCACCGGCAATGATCGTCATACCCAAAAATTTCACAAACCTGGACAACGCAACCTTGCTCTTCTTTTGGTTGATCACCAGTTTCAGCCTTTTCTCAATGAATTGACTGATATTACGCATTACCCGCTCTGCCGACTTTTGTGAACCTACAAAAATATTACAATCATCGGCAAAGCGACAAAATTCCAGCCCTCGCTTTTCCAGCTCCTTGTCCAGCTCGTCCAATACGACATTACTCAGCAGGGGGCTTAAAGGCCCTCCCTGAACTGTCCCCTCCGTTGTGGCACTTACAAGACCATCTTTCATTACGCCACTTCGAAGCGTCATGCCGATAAGCCTTAGTACCCGCTTATCCGGAATGAACAACGCCAATCTGGCTATTAGACGATCATGATGAACTCGATCGAAAAATTTGGACAGGTCAATGTCTACAACGTACTCTTTACCCGAACGGACAATTCTTTGGGCTGATTCCACCGCCTTACGTTGATTCCGACCAGGCCTAAAACCATAGCTGTTATCTGAAAATTTGGGGTCTAAAATCGGCTCCAATAGTTGCTTCAGAGCAGCCTGAACCACCCTGTCGCGTACACAGGGAATCCCAAGAAGGCGAACACCCGCATCTTTTCCCGGTTTCGGGATTTCCACCCGTTTAACCGGCTGCGGTTTGTATTTCCAGCCTTCGAGTTCCCATTTCAGGCGTTTGAGTTCTCGCTCAAGATGGCTTTCGAATTCTTCAATGCTTACCCCATCGATACCGGGAGCGCCATGATTCTTCTTGACCGCCTTATAGCCGTCCCTCAACACCTTCAGCGAACATAACCTTCCGAAAATATCTTCCTCATCATAGAACAGATTCTGCTGTCTCATTTCACTTCCTTTTGCATCACCTGGTCGTCAATCCCGGCAAATTCGATACACTGAAGTATACGTTTCAGCAACGAGATGCTCCCTTGTGGGCTGATCTCAAGGCGATAGTTTATAACGAAACATCAAATCTCGGTCACATGTTCCACCCTTCGCCTCCAATCCTCAATTTACAAGGATCACTTGATGAGAGTTTTATCCTCGGGTACGTCACCGCACCTTCGTCGGCTCCCACCTTTACGACTACTACGGCTTCATCTGCAGACCCCCTGCCCATAACATCTACATCTCTGCAATGCTTAGGGGCACGCTGTCGTAGTTACAGCGGCCACGGAACAGACGGCCCTTCACCGGGTAAGATCGATAGCTGTGTCATTGCCCACCCACCTCCTCTACCTGGTCGGGTTACGGAAAGGATATCGGGTTTCGGTAGTGGAAGGTACCTCACCCCCCTTCCCAGGCCTGCCAGAGGTTCGCACCAAGCTTGAGTGGCAATTTCGGCTACGGCTTCCTTCAGATCCATCATTGGCTCCCATATCACCGTTTATTCCCTCATCGGGCAGCCCATGGGAGTTTCTTCAGGCACCCTTGCCCTCGCCTACACGTTACCTCCTTTCGGGTCCGTGACTGGACTTTCACCAGTTAGTTATCGACCATGCCGGTCACACTTCCCAGGCTCTGCCTGGGAACCCTTTGCGGGAAGGCTCCGCCTTCCATTCCTGAGGCAGAGCCTCAACGTACGCATTCCCAGGCAGAGCCTGGGAACGAGGGGGAACAATTAAGTAAGGTGTCCCCAGAATTGATCATAGAAGTTGTTAAGATCCGCCCGAGAGGCGATGTTTACAAGGGATAATGATGGAATATCAGACCATAAGCGAAAATGGAAAAGTCAAATTTGTAGTGCTGCCCGTGGAGCAGTTTGACAAAATCATGGAACGTCTGCAGGATGAATCCGATTTGCGGGACATCCATGAAGCCCCATCACAACCGCTCTATGAACAAGATGAAGCGGAAGCGTATATCTTCATGAATCCAGTAAAACGAGAGCGGCTCGACAACGGGTGGACTCAGGAGGAACTGGCCAACCGAATTGGGGTGAAACAGGCTACGGTGGCAAAATGGGAACGCCAGGGCGCCGTCCATCGCAAAGCAACCCGGGAGAAACTGGTCAAAGCATTTGGAATTAAAGAAGAAAGCTTCACCTGATGGGGAAATAAAGGGGTCAGCCCCCTTTTCTCCGCCTTTTCGCCGGTCCCGTCCTTCCCCACACCCCAGAGAATAAATTGTTAAGCGGCGTACTTCATCACTTCCAATTCCGTAGCTGTGCCAACCTTTTCAAGAATATTCTCGATTTGCTCCATAACAACGTCGCCTAAAAGGTATTCAGGACATCCATTACATTGAAATACCGGTACATCCTTCACAATAACGATGGATTTCTGGCTGACTTTAAAAGGAAGGTCAGTGATAATTGACGCCATGTTGGAACCACAAATACGACACTTCATAGTGTTTTCCTCCTTGCTTTCAAATCGCTTTCCCATTCCTTTGGGTCAGGGTAATACGCTGTAACAACCCTCACATTATCTCCTTCAACATCTACAGCGAAGAGTATATGGAAAACGGTGTCTTTGTATCTGGAATAGATCAGATAGCTCGGGAAATATTTGTCGTCCGGATATTCATCGATAATTTCGTAGTTGGCTGTCGAAGAGATGATCTCTTTCCGGGAGATGCACCGTTGTTTCAACCGCATATTGATATGGTATGTCCACCAGAGCTTTCGCTCTTCTACGCACTGCCGAATGAATGCCAAAGGATCTTTTGGGCACATACGTTCCACGGTTTGACTTCCCATCTCGCTCTCATAAAGTTAGGAAATTAGAAACTCCCTGGGCCATTCTCAGAATTTCACATTAAATGCTAGTTCGAAGCGAATAATATCTTATGGTTGCCGTTCATACAAGATTTTTGTGATGGGCAGGATTCGCCCTGACCGGAGAGGGTAGAGGAGAAACAATGTTTGATCTTCCACGAATGGTTGCACCTGGTGATCAGCCCGTTGATAGGTGTGACCCCCTTTTTCCTTGCAGGATGAATCCGATTTGCGGGACATCCATGAAGCCCCATCACAACCGCCCTATGAACAAGATGAAGCGGAAGAGTATATCTTCATGAATCCAGTAAAACGAGAGCGGTTCGACAACGGGTGGACTCAGGAGGAACTGGCCAACCGAATTGGGGTGAAACAGGCTACGGTGGCAAAATGGGAACGCCAGGGCGCCGTCTATCGCAAAGCAACCCGGGAGAAACTGGCCAAAGCATTTGGAATTAAAAAAGAAAGCTTCACCTGATGTGCAACGCTCCCTGTCCCATGGGGTCATTCAAAAATCGCCCGGTAATTGTCCTTTAGCGCCTCACTAAAGACAACAAGGAAAGCTTGACCCTTTTTTTTTAAAAGCCTCTTTTCGGGGTCGAAAAGGCCGGTCTAAGCCCAAAAACAGAGTGTTTTTGAATGACTTCCCATTGCATTTCAGTAAGTTGGCTTGGTCCGACCCCATGGCACACTGCTTTCCCATTAATGTGAGGAGTGGAAATAGGTGTGACCCCTTTTCTCCTTTTCTTCAACCAATTGGAACCTTTTTCCGGAGCTGTCCTGCTGGCCATTGTTCCCACTTTCTGCATCTACCCTGCGCTGTTGGGTCAAATTACGGATGTGGTACCTGAATTGGGGAACTGGTAAGCCGGCTGTGGGTCCTTGGGTCGAGGGGCCTGTGGTTTTATCCAATCCAACAACGACAACAAGGAAAGCCTGACCCCTTTTTCCTGTGACCCCTTTTTCCTGTCACTGTGTACTATGATTACCTGGGCGATTACGGCAATAAGAAAAGCCTGACCCCCGTTTCCTGACCCCCGTTTCCTCATTAAGGACCTCCGCGAC
>JAERTK010000148.1 GCA_016844935.1 Desulfobacteraceae bacterium
CCGCTCCTGAATCATGTATTCGAATTCCTTCAAATTTCGCGTCGTGTCCCTGATGTGATCCAGGCTGTCGCCAACCTTGTCCACATCCTTTTGAACCGAGTGGAGTATCCCCTTCACTTCAGTGGTAATCCGGGTGATATCATGACTGATGGGGGTCAGTTGGAGCCTGGCCAGCTCAAAGAATTTTTGTGCTTCCGAAAACGCTTTGAAAGCTTTTACCACAAGCACCACCAGGAAAATGGTAATCAGCAGAAGCAACCCGGCAATCAACATAACGCTGGTGGAAATGTCCATAGCTGTCACCTAACTCAAGTCTGATTTCGATTCTTTCTCGTCCTTGTAAGCGGCGACGCCGGCATGGATTGCTTCTTTAATGCGGCCTTTTTCGCCTTTAATGGCGTCTTTTCCTTCCCCATATTTCGATGTGGCGGTCTCTTCCAGGTTTTTCAGGCCGGCGGTTGCCTCGTTTCTGAAATGTTCCAGCTTCTGCTGGCTTTCGGCGAGAATTTCCTCGGCCCGCTTTACGGCTTGTTCCAGTTTCAATTCAACATCATCTTTCACTTCCAGGGATCGTCTGTAAAGATCTTCCCGCATTTCCCTGCCTGTCTTGGGGGCCAGAAGCAGTGCGGCAACCGCACCGATAACACCGCCGAACAGGACGCCTTTAAAAAAGCCTGAATCTCCCCCACGGTCGTATGCCATGCTTTTCTCCTTGAACTGCCGGGTGTCCCCGAGTAATGGGTGAAAAATTATCCCTATTCAATGATCTCAATGGCATCAGCGCCGCATTCCTGGGCGGCACGGCGGACGATCTCTTCGTACTGTTCAGGAATTTCGTCAACTTTCACGATTGATTTCAATTCATTTTCGTCGTATTCAAACACCTGCGGGCAAAGATCGTTGCAGTTCCGATCTCCCATGCACTGACTGGTTATGACGGCTTTCATGTTTTTCTCCTTTTTTCTAAATGAAATGACAATAAATGGTAGCTAATAAAGGCCGGGTCGAGCATTGACTGAATCCGACTATCACAAATACCGGTTTGAGATGGCGTTGTCAATGATTGTGAAGAAAAAACAGCATTTTCCGGAAGACCTTTTTGACCGTTTTATGAGGAGTGTATATGCAGAATCTGTTCAAAACCACGGACAATCTTTTACAAGCGCTGGAACCGCTTCAATTCAGCTGGCCGGTGACGCATGTCTACAACCCCCTAAAATACGCAAGGTCAGCTTATGACGCTTATCTCAAAGCATATGGAGGAAGGCCGAAGGAGGTGCTCCTGCTGGGGATGAATCCGGGTCCCTGGGGCATGGTTCAGACCGGCATCCCGTTTGGAGAAATTTGGGCCGTAAGGGACTGGATGGGCATTAAACCGCACCAGGGAAGCCCCGAGACATTTCATCCCAAACGGCCCGTTGAAGGATTCTCGTGCAAACGGCGCGAAGTGAGCGGAAAACGGCTTTGGGGTTGGGCGGAAAAAACCTTTGGGAAACCTGAAAATTTTTTCGCCCGGTTTTTCGTGGCCAACTACTGTCCCCTCATGTTTCTGGAGGAAAGCGGCCGGAACCGGACGCCGAACCAGATTCCCGTGGCAGAACGAAAGCCGCTCCTGGCCCCCTGCGACCAGGCCCTGCGAGAAACGGTGCTTTATTTTCAGCCGCGGTACGTGGTGGGGATCGGTGCATTCGCCGCGACCCGGGCAAAGGCGGCCTTGGGTGAAATGGATGTGACCGTAGGTCGGATTACCCACCCCAGCCCGGCCAACCCAAAAGCCAACAAAGGCTGGGAAGATTGCATCTTAAAGGAGTTTGCCCAGATGGGAATCAGGGTCCCCTGAAAAGAATTTATCGGGTCTTCTTGAATTCTTTTTTCACCAGGCTCCGGAGTTTTTTGAGATCCCGGTTATCAATGCGCCTGCCGTTAATGAAAACCGCCGGTATGCCCGTTACTTCGAGCTTCTGCCCTTCCTCATAGTCCCGTTCGATTTTCCCCAGTATCTCCGGATTCTTGCGGTCTGTGTTGAACTGCGCTTCATTCAGCCCTACTTCCCGGGCGATATCGAGGAGCTTTTTGCCGTTCAGACTCCGGTAGTGTTTGAACAGTTGGTCATGGAATTCCCAGAATTTCCCCTGGCACTCCGCCGCAAGGGCTGCCGCCGCAGCTTTCCTGGCGAATTTATGGCTACTCAATGGAAAATTTTTGAAAACAACTTTGACTGATTTCGGGTATTGCTTGAGCAACTGCTCAAGTACAGGGCTCAGCCTGGCGCAATAAGGTCACTGGAAATCGCTGAAAACAGCCAGAACCACCGGTGCATTCCGGGGACCTTTGGTGGGGGAATCCGCTGTGTCGATCTCCACAAAGAAATCGAGGGCAAAGACCTGGACTGCCTTTTTGGAGCGGCTGGTGATGAAGAGTCGTTTCCCCTTGGGATCCATTTTCATTTGATCCACTTCATCTCCCACATGAACTTTATTTTGCAGAACACCCCTGCGGTCAAACACGGAAATATCTCCCGCTTCCGTCAACACAAATATGAATTTTCCGTCCGGTGTAGCCACCACGTCCAGAGGCGGATTGTCCACGGTCAGGTTGTGCTGAAGATCCATATTGACCCCGGCAAAAGGGGTCGATACCCCGGCAGAAAACATGAACCCCATGAATAAAAACACCCATCCTAAACATTTAAATTTCATTTAATCCCTCTCTTTCATTTTTATTTCCAAAGACCAGTTCCCGTGGTGCGCGTCCCCCGGTCACGTGCCATGATCCGTGGGCAGGGCTGGAATGGACCCCAGATTAAAACATCAATTCACATAAATCACGGAAAAATTGACGGGTGGGGCTACTTTTTTGTCAATCGGTAAACACCATCCCACGATTCACCAGGCGCTACCGGCGGGTTTTCCCTGTAAATCCGGCAACGGTCCATGTAAACCTTGCTTGGGGTGGTTTTTCCATCGGGAATCCGTTCAATTTGAGCCGCTTTTTCAAAAATCGCCATGGCTTGATCCCATGCCATATTGCGGTAATGTTCCATGCCCCGGTCAAAGAGCGTTACCAAGTCTTTTTCTTCGGTGGTCAAGCCGTCTTTCATGGCGCAGAGCTCGTAAACCTTGACCGGTTCCGATTTCCCCACCACGGCGATGGTATCAATGAATCGGACTTCCACCATGTCAAGCACCTGTTTTTGGTCACCGCTGTCGTCGGTTATTTCCATCTTCAGGGTGTCTTCGCTGACCAGGATATAGACGCCGTACTGCTTACCGGCCTCTTCCAGCCTTGCGGCCAGGTTCACGGGGTCCCCCATCATGGTGTAGTTCATCCGCATGGCGCTTCCCATATTCCCCACCACGATTTCCCCCGTATTGATCCCGATGCGCATTTTCATGGAATGAACGATTAACGGCCATCTGTCCCCCGGTTTCCACTCATGAGCGTCAAGCCCTTTGGTATTGCGATCCGGGTCATGGGGGTCCTGTTTTTCATCTTTCCATTTTTCGCAAAGGCCTGTGAGCGCCTGCTGCATGGAAACGGCCACCCGGCACGCCCGAAGCGCGTGGTCAGGAACCTCCATGGGCGCCCCGAAAAAAGCGATAATGGCATCCCCTTCGTATTTGTCCAGGGTTCCCATTTCGTTCATGAGAATGTCCGTCATGGCGGAAAGGTAATCGTTGATCAATTCCACCAGCTGGTCGGCGGTCAGTTTTTCCGAAAAGGTGGAAAAGCTTTGTATATCGGTGAAATAGGCGGTTATGGATCTGGCTTCACCCCCGAGGGTCGGCATGGTTTTGTTTCGGTACATTTCGTCGATGATTTCGGGGGCAAGGTAGCTGGAAAATGTTGTCTTCAAGAATTTCTTGTCTTTTTGTTCCGTCAGAACCTTGAGCACGATAATGCCGCCGAAAATCAAGATGTTGGAAAACACCATTGGCGTGGTGGTCAAAACCAGATTTCTGATGCTGAAAAGGGCGAAGCCAGAAATCAGGGTTCCCAGAATGAGTATGATGAAGATCACGCTGCTCATGCGAATGCTCGTAAAGCCGTAAATAAAACAGCAAAAAATGCAGAACCCCAGCAGCAGGAACAGATCGAATCGGGGGATATGGGCAGAAAAGGTGAGTTGATTTCGGGTAACGACCGTATTGAAGGAATTGATCAGCGTGTTAATGCCATTCATGGCGCCGTAGGGCGTCTGCTGAATATCTCCCAGGATGCGGGCCGTTGCTCCCGCGAAAACAAATTTATTGTAATATCGCTGAAACTGCGCCCGGTATACCTCCATGAGGTTCTGTACCACCCGTTTCTCGGTTAGAAAATCTTCCCGTTCCTGGCCTGCTTCCGTTCCAAACGCAGGGTACTGGTCAATCAGGGCCCGCAGCATGCCGGGCGGCGCATCGGTGTTCGTAAGATAGTATGAATAGAAAAAATATTTCCCTTTATCCGGATGGCTGTTCAGATATTCCTGCAAACGGCCCTCGTCCTGGGCCTCATCTCCCAGGTCCTGAGCCGCCTGATGGTAGGCAAGGTAGGATTGTGCTTCGCAGAAGGCCATAAACCATTTTTCAAGGGCGCGCGTATCATAACCCGTTTCAATTCGGCCCGAAGCATCCAGCAGCGGGATTTCAGGGAGGGGATCCATGGTGTACACGGTGCCGTAGCTCTTTGTGGGCACCGTGTTGAACACTTTGGGCACCCCGGTTTCAGTATCCATGGAATACCGTTTTTCAGTGCCTGCATAATTGATAAAACTGAATCCCGGTACCGGGGTTTTGATTTCGATGTCGCCTCTTTCGTAAATGACCAATTGAATTTTTCCGGCTTTGCCCTGCTGCGCCGCATCAAAAATCTCCCAACCGTCCAGAATTTCAAACCCCCCGGTTTCCTTGAGCACGTGGAGGGGAAAAGAGGGGGGTTTTTCATCCGATCCGGTTGCTATCTTCAGACCATTGAGCTGCAATCGGAACAGGTTCTGGTTGTAATGGTATTCCTTGGGCGGAACCGGATTCAAAATCTTGTGTTTCAACCATTCAAAATCTTTCTCAAACAGCTCAAGCTGGTGGGTCAAAGGGTCCAGTGTGGGTATTTTCGCTGCGGAAAGAAGGATTCTGTCGTGTTCGATTGAAATATCCTTATTGGCCACCCGAAAATATTGCTGGACCAGAACGAGGGTTGCGGTAAACAGGTTGCGGGTTGTTCCGTCACCCATTTTGTAGGTGTAGTAGAGGGGGAACATGCGGGTTACATCGTCATCGTCCGGAAGCACATTGACGATGGCCGGGTGAGCATTGGAGATGAATTCGCTCAACACAGGTTCCAGGGAATGAAACACCAGGAGGCTCCGGTTGTCTTTTAAGGGGAGTGAATAGTCCTTTAAGATGTCCTCGTTAAAAAGGATGCGGCTCAGGTAGGTTTTGGGGAGATCCGGCCTGGGGTGCTCCACCAGCTGGACGTCCAAGAATACATTGCGATATTTTTTGAGCGCTTCAGCGAACGCCCTGTCCATTTCATTGAACGCCTTTTCCACCTTGCGCAGAAGTTTCGGCTCAGGGGTCAATTTCTGGGATAAAAACGGGGGAATGGTTTCATTCTTGATGAAAACCACATCGAACATGACGGTTCTTGGGGAGAATTTTTCCAGGTTGTCCAGCATTCGGGCATGGACGTCCCGTTTCCAAGGCCATTTTCCGATGGATGCGATGGCATCCTCGTCAAAGCCCAGGAGAATGACCTCCTGGGATACCAGCGGGTTCGGTTCATGAACATCCGGCTCCCGCAGGAAAAAAAAGCCGTTTAGGAGGTTTCGTTCGATCCCCAGGAAAAGCCGTGTTTCGGAAGAGATAAGGTGCAATACGGAAAAGACGGAAAGGCCGATCAGCAGGACGATAATGGCTTTCTTAAGCATTGTAACCCCTTGAGACCTTTAAATAGTCATGAATGGCGGATCGTTCGCATTTTCGGAGGTGACCAGTTTACCCTTTCGAAAATGCACAATCTTTACCCACATGGAAAAAAGAAAGGGTTTACGAGAAACTCGTAAACCCTTGATTTTACTGGTCGGGACGCGGAGATTTGAACTCCGGACCCCCTGAACCCCATTCAGGTGCGCTTCCAGGCTGCGCCACGTCCCGAAAAACAACGACTATCGCGTTTTCTCTGTGCTTTGTCAAGCAATAAATGAACAAATCAGCCAGCTTCTCCCTTTACGATTGGACCATTCCACGGTACGCTCCGCAACATCAGAAACAGTTAAGGAAACAATTTGGGGATCTGATATGGTCCAAGAAGAGCTCCAAACTCCCGTCTATATATCAATTCATTGTGTGAATTTCAACGGATGGCATGGAAAAATGTCCAGTCACAGCCAAATCCCCATAAACAGCCTTGCCAGGTTTTCTAAATATGGAGTATGGTGAAAACAAAATGGAGTGATGGGTCGACCATGGAACAATCCGATTGCATCAGCAACAGAAATATCAAAATCATTGACGCCTATGTGAAATATCGCCTGGGCCGTCAATACAATCTGTTCAAAGGGCTCCCCAGACCGGATGGGTACCCCTCCGCCGAAAGCTTTTTCCTCAACGAAGACCAGTGGACCACCTATGATAATTTCAATCGCGTGTTCCTGCGGGCTAAAAAATGGGTCGGGGAGCCGAATTTTTTCTACAATTGCGGTCTTTCCTCCGCAAAGCTGCGATCATGGGGTCGGTTCCATTACTTCGTAAGGGTTTTTGCTTCACCCGTTGACGGCTTCAAAAGGCTTCCTTTTTTCAACAAGAATTTCAACGACACCAAAGATATCGAAATCATACACCCCCCCGCCTACGACCCCTCTTCAAAGAAGATCAAAACACTTTTGAAAATCACCTTCCACAAAGACTTTGACCCGGATGTGGATTACATTGGTGATGCCTTTATGAGAGGCATCCTCGCCTCCATTCCAACCATCTGGAACCTTCCGCCGGCTCGAATCGAGCAGCCCCTGTCCCCCTACAATCCTGAAGTCGTGTTTAATGATGGCCCCGAGTTTGTTGACAGTCAGCTGGATGTGCGGGTGATGGACGGCTATATGACCCTTCGGGACCCCGCCGATGGCGAGCGCATCGTGGTGGGCAAAACAGTTCTCCTTGAGCCGGAAACCGTTAACCATGAAAGCCTCTATTTGGGGAAGTATCGTCTCCCGACGGTTGAGTCGGAAGAGATTGAACCGGAAGGGATTGAGCCAGAAAGAATTGAGCCGGCGCTGCAGAAAGCCATCGTGATTACCCGGACATTTTCGTTAAATGGACAAACCATCATGAAAAAAGGAGAGTTTTTTGGCGCACCCTATTGCATTCTTCACGTCACATTTGACCGCACATCCATGGGACACCGCGTTTCCCAGGCCCTCAGGTTCAGGGGGCAGGAACCGGATTCCGGATACGAAGTGGTTGAAATCATAAATCAACTTCGAGAAAGCATCAAGGAAAAGAACCGAACCAACGCGAAGCTGGAAGAGGCCAACCGGGAATTGCTGAAATCCAGGGACCTGCTGGATGCAAAAGTGGCGGAGCGAACCGCGGAACTGGAAAAAGCCCGGGCCGATTTGGTCCATCTCAATCAGGGCTTGAAGAAACGGGTGGGCGAACAACTCCTTGAGCTGAAAAGACACGATCAGCTGCGCCGCTACCTGTCCCCCAACCTGGTGAAAACCATTCTGGCCGATAACGGCGAACTGGGAACTGAACCCCAGCGAAAACTGTTGACCATTGTTTTCACGGATATTCGCGGGTTTTCAGCTTTGACGGACAGTTTGGAACCGGAAGAACTGTTTCAGCTGTTGAGCAGTTACTTCTCCGTGATGACCGAGATTGTGCATGAATATGATGGGACCCTGAATAAAATAATCGGGGACGGTCTGCTGGTTTTTTTTGGAGATCCCGTCCCCATGGAAGATCATGCGGAACGCGCCGTGCGGATGGCTGTTCAGATGCAACAGACCGTGATGCAGTTGAAACAGGAGTGGAACCGCTATGACCATGATCTGGGTGTGGGTATCGGCATCAATACCGGCTATGTGACCGTTGGCAATGTGGGGTCCCATATGCACAGGGACTACACCATCGTCGGCAACCAGGTGAATGTGGCGTCACGGCTGGAAAATCTGGCAAAATCGGGGGAAATTCTCATCAGCCGGCGAACGCTCAGCCTGCTGAATGACGCGTGGACGGCGAAAGAGATGGGAGATATTCAAGTTGACGGAATTCACAACCCCGTAAAAACCTACCGGGTACACTGGGAACAGTTGCGGTATGAATGAAATTTTGTTTGAAGGTCAAATACTCGGGGTTGGGGTTTTCCGAGGCCCTAAGTTTCCAGTTTCTTGGTGAGATGAATAAACTCACTTCGATCGAACCCGAGTGTTTTAAAAAATGAAAGAAGATCAACCGAGTCCCAGCGAACAGTGGTGAAAATGTGATCAATGCCCTTTTCGCGGTAGACTGTTAACAGCTTCTCCGCCAGCAAACGGCCGATTCCCTGGCCCATGAATTTGGGGTCCACACCCAGGGTGGCAATCCAGGCGCTCTTTTCAAGGCCAAATCCCCCGAAAACAATGTAGCTGATCATGTACCCTACGACTTTGCCGTCCAATTCGGCTGAAAAGCTCACATCTTCGTTATTCTGGACTTTCTCTTCAATGATATGCCTGAAATCGATAACAGATGAGGGGTTGGTAATGGCCACCTGTATGGCTGTGATCTCAGGGGCATCTTCAGGCTTGATTTTTCGGATCAACAAGTTATTTACCAGATCATCCATGTAGCAAATTCCTTAATCCACTCTGACAATTTTTACGCGGCACCCTACCCAGTCGGGGGGCAGATAAACCCGACCGCTGTTTCCGCTCAGTTTAACGATTTTCTCAACCATCTCCTCGCCATAGATCTCCAGCTTGACTTTTCCCCTGGCTTTGACTGGAGTGGTTTTGTTTTCCTTTTTTGTTTTCATTTCTTCCGGCATTTTGTTAGGCTTTTCGCCAATTCCTTTCGGAATTAAGATAGGCAGCAAGCTGCTGAATAAAATAATAATTCAATGGAAGTCATTGATGACGATCCATACAATATGATTACAACATAGCTATATCGTAACTATGCGTCAAGCAAAAAAATGACTTTTCAATGCGGTCGTACACTCTAAGGAGTAAATGATCATGGAAGAAATGGATCCCCGGTATTTGAATCCCACCACCATCATCGACAGCGAACACCCGACCATAAAAGCCCATGCCGAAAAAACCATTCAAGGCAGCACGGATCCCGTGGAAAAAGCCGTGAAGCTTTATTACGCTGTGAGAGACGGCATCTGGTACGACCCCTACTACCCCTTCTATCTGCCTGAGCACTATCGCGCCAGCAACGTTTTGAAAAGCGGCCGAGGATACTGTGTTTGTAAGGCCTCCCTGCTCTGTGCTCTCGGAAGAGCCTGCGGAATTCATTCAAGGATCGGTTTCGCCGATGTCAAAAACCATCTGGCCACAAAGCAGCTGCTGGAATTTCTGGGAAGCAATCTGTTCGTGTACCACGGTTATGTGGAATTTTTCCTGGAAGATAAATGGGTGAAGGCAACGCCCGCCTTTAACCGGGAATTGTGCGAGCGGCACCAGGTGGAACCCCTTGAATTCGACGGTCGGGAAGATTCCATCTTTCATCCCTTTAATCTGGAAAACAAGCAGTTCATGGAATATGTGGCGGACCACGGCGTCTACGCGGACATTCCCGTGGACATTCTGGTGGCGGGCTGGAAGGCCACCTATGGAAAAGACCGGGTCATGGGCTGGATCGAAATGTTCGAAAAACGGGGCGGGATTTCCGGCCGGGATTTTTCCGAAGAGGACGTCGTAAAAGGCTAAGCGCTTGAGCCACTTATTTTTTCCCCACCATGATGCCTGAATCCGTAGGGCCTTTAAAGGGTAACCGTTTAATCTGGCTCAACCCCGCCTTTTTCATCATCCCATGAAGCTGGTCTTCAGTGTAAGCGCGGCCTTTTTCGGTGTTGATGAGCATATTCAGGTAAAAAAGGGCCGGAAAGAGCGGCCCGTCCGAGGTATTGTCTAAAATAAATTCGTGAATAAAAAGGTTTCCGCCCGCATCTAGGGCCGACACCGCTTTCTCTAATATCTTCAGGCACTCATCCGGTCCTTCTCCATGCAGGATGTGGGAAAGCCATGCCACATCATAGGTGCCTTCGATGGCATCATTCAAATAGTCACAGGGCATGAACCGAACCCGGGTTGAAAGGTCAAAGCGCGCAATGGTCTTTTCTGCAAAGGGACGGGTGGTGGAAAGGTCCGCCACCGTGGCATGCAACAGGGGATTGGCCAGGCAGAAATGAATGGCATAGGTCCCGGGGCCCCCGCCCAGGTCCAGGAATCTCGTTTTCCCCTGAAGATCAATCTCCCGGGAAACATGCGGCGCGATGGACATGGCCAGGTTGAACATGCCCATGAGAAAACTCTCCCGGCTTTCGTCATCGCGGATCGGGTCCCCGGAAACGGATTTCCCGGATCTCACGACCTCATCCAGCCGGGACCAGGGTTCCACCAGGTGATGGTGGTGCATGATCATATGGCCGATGTAATGGGGTGAAGACTTGACCAACAAGTTACGGGTATCAGGCGTGTTGGCATACCGGGACCCGGCTTTTTCCAGAAGTCCCATGGCTGAAAGCGCGTTCAGCAGGGCAGTCACACCTCTTTCGCCAACGTCGATCCGCTCCGCCAGTTCACCGGCACTCACATGATCTTCGCCAATTTCTGAAAAGATTCCCAGTTTCACGCCTGCATGAAGTGTGCAGGTGTGCCAGTATTTCCCCGATAAAGCCAGCAGTTCCCCCTCGTTCCATTGGGTCATGGTCTTTTCTCCATCTCTATCTGTGCACCAAAGATTCTCTAAAGAAAGTTGTGATCACATCTTCCTTGATCGGAGTTGAAAAATCAAGGTTTGAATTAGTTGAATGGCCGCCGGGCTCATTGACATCCATGAGCAATGGGAATAGGCTGTCATGAAAAATAGGGGCATTGGGAGGCGACAATTTTGAAAAATACAACCCGTTATGCCATTACGGTCATCTGTGAAGACCGGGTGGGTCTGGTGGGTCGGTTCACCGGGGCCATCACGCGCCTGGGCGGGAATATTGAAGTGCTGGATCAGAATGTTCGCCTGGGCTACTTTGTGATCACCCTCATGGCCACATTCGAAACCGGCGTCACCGCCGAAACCGTTCACGCGGGACTGGAAAAAATAGACGATGCCGGCACGCCGGCCATCAGCGTTCTGCCGCGGCGGGACGCTTCCATACCGCCTGCCGGCCACGGTGCGCCTTTTGTCCTGGCCATGGCGGGAATTGATGTGCCGGGCAACTTTTCCATGGTGACCACAGCCCTGGCAAAATACGACATCAATGTGGAAAGCCTTGTCTGCCGAACCCATGCCCAAGGCCCACTCAAAGAAGATCGTTTCACCATCATTGGTGAACTCACGGTACCCATCGGTGTAGATGTCAAGGGGGTGCGCTTGGAACTTACGAACCTCCTGTCCCACAGGGAAGTGAAGGTGACCCTGATGCACTCGGACATCTTTGATGCCACCAATAGAATCCCCATGCCCAAACGTAATATGGAAATACCGTCATGAACAGAAAAGAAGACATCCTCTCAACGGTCCGCATGTTCCAGGAGGAAAATCTGGACGTGCGAACGGTGACCCTCGGGGTCAACATCACCGACTGCGTTTCTTCCGACGTATCGAGATTCTGCGAAAACCTCGTTAACAAGATTAAACTTGTGGCCGGTTCCCTGGTACCGGTGTGCGAGCGCATCTCCGATCGCTACGGAATCCCGGTGGTCAACAAACGCCTGGCCGTGTCACCCATGGGGTCCATTTGCGGGCAGATTAATGAAGGGGGCCTCCTTCAGCTGGCCCATGCCCTTGACCATGCCGCGGAGTCCGTGGGGGTGGATCTCCTGGGTGGTTTCTCGGCCCTGGTGCAGAAAGGGATCACCCCTTCAGAAGCCCGGCTCATGGAAAGCCTGCCCGAAGTTTTGTCGGAAACGGATCGTATTTGCGCCTCCGTCAATGTGGCCACAAGCAAAGCCGGCATCAATATGGACGCGATTCTGCAGTTGGGGCGGATTATCAAACTGGCTGCGGAGAAAAGTGCAGATCAGGGGGGGTTCGCCTGCGCCAAACTCTGCGTGTTCGCCAACATGCCGGAAGACAACCCCTTCATGGCCGGGGCCTATCTCGGCTTTGGCCAGGGGGAAGCGGTGGTGAATGTGGGCATCTCCGGACCCGGCGTGGTGAAGCGGGCCATTGAACGGCTTCGGGCCGCAAACCCGAATTTGGATTTGCAGATGCTGGCAAGCGAAATTAAACAGACCGCTTTCAGGGTGACCCGTGTGGGGGAACTCCTTGGCAGGGAAGTGGCAAGGGGGATTGATGCGGCTTTCGGCGGTATCGACCTTTCACTGGCGCCCACCCCCAGGGAGGGGGATTCGGTGGGTGAAATCCTGCAGGCCATGGGGATTGAAAAAATCGGTGCACCGGGCAGTACCGCTGCGGTGGCCATGTTAAACGATGCCGTCAAAAAAGGCGGGCTGTTCGCCTCCTCCTCAGTGGGAGGGATGAGCGGCGCCTTTATTCCCGTGGCCGAAGACAGCGCCCTGGCCAATGCCGCTGCGGAAGGGACCCTTTCCATTGAAAAGCTGGAGGCCATGACCTCCGTCTGTTCCGTGGGGCTGGATATGGTCTGCATCCCCGGGGATACGGATGCCGACACCATCAGCGCCCTCATTGCCGATGAAATGGCCATTGGCGTCATCAACAACAAAACCACGGCCACCCGGCTGATCCCGGTGCCCGGGAAAAAACCAGGGGAATGGGTACACTGGGGTGGTCTTTTCGGAGCCTCCCCCATTATGGCCATACGGGCCACCGGCACATCCGGCGGATTTGTCCGATGCGGCGGCCGCATACCTGCACCCGTTCATTCCTTTAAAAATTGATGTCTCACGCAAAGCCGCCAAGCCGCAAAGTCCAAAACCGTGACACCTGGCGGCCGTCAGACAAGCTCAACGGTCCCAGAGTCTAAACCTATCTCCTCTAGCCAGTCTTGAATGGCCCTGAAAAGAAGCCGATAGTAGGCATCCATGCCGCCCAACCCCCGCCTTCCAAAGTAGTAATTGATCTCCAGGAAAAGCGGCTCCGGGGACGCTTCCGAAAGGGGAAACACAAAATCCACAGCGGCCAGATTAATCCCCGTGCGGTTGGCCAGAACCCGAGCCTGCTTCCTTCCCTTTTCCTGAAGTTCAGGCTTCCAATCATGGTCTATGCGGGCGCCTTTACTGATGGTGGTGATGATCTGACCCGGTTTGACAGGGCGTTTCCAATAGGTGAGAACCTGATTTCCCATGATGACCGATCGGAGTACATTCCCCCCTGAGGGTATGAAGTCCTGGGTCACAAACTCTTTGTTGTCGATTCCCTCTTTCAAAGCCAGAAAATCCAAGGCCGCCTTCAGGGATTCCGAATCGTTCACCACAAAAACCCCTTGGGCTTCATGGCTTTTATCGTCCTTGACCACAAAGGGGAATTCATGGGGCGGCTTTGGCATTTTTTTTTGTGCCTCTACTATTTTCCAGCGGAAGGTCCCGGGATGGGGAAGTTGGAATTCCTGAAACAAACGACTCTGCCCAACCTTGCCGGGATATGCCTGGCGCATTTCATAGTTGGGAAATGTGGGTGTTCCAGAATCCCGGCATTCACGGAACACACCATCGTCCCGCCCTTGGGGTAAAATGACCGCGCGAGCATTGCGAATCCGTTGGTGGTCCTCCTCATGGAGAGATCGATCCCCCAGAATAATCTGGTGATCGGCTGTAAAGCAGGGGTGAAAAGAAAGGATCATGGTCGTTTGTTTGACTTTGTTTGAGGTCGTGACTATATTGCCCCTTTATACGATATTCCTAAGGAGCAAAACAATGCCTATTTATGAATTCAAATGCCTTGAATGCGGTGAAATTTTTGAGAAGCTTTTCATGAGCTCGGATGAAAAGGCTGATCTTTCCTGCCCCAAATGTTCGGCATACACCCTGGAGAAAGTGGCCAGCGCCACCAATTATGCCTTTGGCGTGGGCGCCGGCGGCAATCAGCCCCAGATTTCGACCAAATCGTGCGGTTCAGGGAACCAGTGCATGACCCTGGACCTTCCGGGACATTCAGAATGACGGATGGTCATGCCCCACCCATTCTGAAAGGGGAACTTGAGGACGACCATAAGCTTCATATCACTGAACGCTTTGAAGAGGACATTGCAGCCAGGCTCATGCAGATGGATGCGCGCTGTGGCAATATCAGCTGCGAATTTGCCGGTGCCGAGTACCGAAACTGGGTTCTCGAATTCAAATCATCCCGATGGGGCTTGGAAATTGTCGATTTTGAGTATGATGAAGATACCCGGAGTTTCAACCTCCCTTCACCCATAACCATATTGGAACATCCATAACAATGCTTGATCAAAAATTTTTTGGAAGAGAACCGGTCCAAAGGGCCAAATGCCCCTTTTGCGGCTTATTCGTTGAAAAGCCAAAAGAACTGAATACCCGTAAGCCGGGTGAGATGCCCGTGGGGATGTGTTCGTGCGGGGCCGTCTATGCCTGTGATGAAACCGGCCACAATCTGGGGGCAGCCCTGATTGAAGCCCTTTTGTTTGGCTGCGACATGGATTGGGATCTGGCGTGGGGGCTGGCGGCCGATGAGGATTATAAACAGGAAATTGTGGAGAATTACGATTTCACCACGCATCTGGTGATATCCTCCGGAACCCACGAGGGACGGAAGGCTGGCGCCCTTTATTTTATCCGGCTGCACTCGGAAGTGCAAGAGGTGACAGCCCGAGGGGCCAAAGAACGACTGGAGAGCGCACCAAATGATGCTCCCGCCATACGGGAAAAACAGGCCCCCGCAAAACGGATGTCAAAGAGGGAGGTCGAAAAGAAGGTCAGGGAATATCAGCTTGATCCTCTGGCGGCTGCCGCCCGGGAGGACAAAAAAGTATTACGATATCTTCAGCGCCTGTTGTATTCTGGAGACAACCTGCTTCGCCAAAGGGCTTCGGAAGCGCTTGGGGGCGCCTGTGCTGTGGTGGGAGACAATGATCCGGGAATCGTCAGCAAGCTCCTGCAGGGCCTTTTCTATTCTCTCACGGATACGGCGGCTTTTCCCCTGGGCGCCTTTGAGGCCATTGGTGAAATCATTACTCAGAGGCCCGATCTGTATGGCGGATATACGTCCCAACTCTACCAGTTCACGGGAGATGTAAACCGCAGAGTTGATGCTTTGAAAGCCCTGGGCGCGATAGCAAAAACCCAAGGTGCTTTCATACGCAAGCATACCCTTTACTTTTTCGCCTTTTTTGAGGACCCCGACCCTTCGGTCCGTGGATATACCGCATGGCTCATGGGGAATCTCGGTGCCCACGAAGCCAGGAAAGATGTGGAAAAATGCCTGGGTGAATCCCATGAAATAGAAATCTATGAATCGGGCCATATCCGGAAAATGTCTGTGGGCGAAATCGCCGAAGAAGCTTTGAAAAAACTATGATTGTAGATTTTCTATTCTCATCTCCTGAAGGTGACATCCCCCTTGATCCTGAAGATCTGTCAAGACCGTTCCTCATAACCCCCGAAAAAGCCCATCCTCATCTGACCCTTGGCGACTATTTTGATACCGTCAAGGCATGTCTTTTGAAGGACCGGGGTGATTTTCTCAAACGTGCCCTGAAAGGCGCGTCCCGCGGGGATTTCCGGCTGGAGGATGTGCGGAAGATCCAGATACGCAGCGAAAAGCACGGCATTTTATATCATCTGGCCAGCGTGGAAGTATTCATGGTTGAAACCCGTGTGAAATTCACCCTGAGCACCGCCATTTCCCAAGAAGGTATGGAATGTATGGTGAGTGAGCACCATATCCTGGATCGGCTGAACCGGAATTCTGAATTTTCATATCTGCCCGAAATCTATGGCCTGAGAAAAATGACCCATCTTACGGCCCAGGGGAAAACTGAAGAAATGGTCATGCTGGCAGCCCGGTGGTTTGAAGATTACCATGAATGGCATATGGCCGTGGATCCCGTGGACGGCAGACGAAAGATTAAAATATGGGATCTCAGGAGAGGTCCGCGGTATGCCTCTTTCACTGAAGCATTCCGGATTATTGAGGAATGTTCCAGGATTCTGGCCCTTTATTATGGCCATGGGGATTTCCGCGGGATCGGCGCATGGCATCATGCTGCCGGGGATTTTATCGTCAAATGCCACAAGAATGGAGGACTGGATGTGAGGCTGACCACGGTTCGAAAATATGAGCCGGTCATGTCGAGTTTTCAAGAAAAAGATATCAACCCCTTGATTGCCCTGATCTACTTCTTTCTGGGTACAACCATCCGCATGCGGCTGGATCGACTGGACGGGGTGGGGGAAACGGTTTGGCTGGACGATTTTGCCGTAAGTGCCGCCGTAAAAGGGTTTTTTGAAGGACTTCACCAACGGGAAACAAAAGGGGATGGCGTCATACCGGTCCAGGTCGCTAACCTTCTTTCACTGCTGCAATCCTTTGACAGGTTGGAGTTCGATCAGGTTTTCGAGCCGCTTCTGGCCCATTACGCGGCGCAGGATTCAAATGACATGGACCTCATAAGCGCCCGCAGTGCCGATCACATCAGTTTTCTACGCCAGGCCCTTCAGGATTTTCGCTGATCAGGTCTTCCACGGTGGTCTTTATGATTTTCGGAATGGAGATCAGAAGCGATGCCCTTTCATCAATGGCGTCATTTCCCACATTCTTGAGAAGATCCTTTGACAATTGAAACAGTTCCTTCTGAGCCCCGTTCATATTAAAGAAAGGGTACGCCTCATCTTTCTGGAACGCTGAGGTGTTGCAAATTCGCGGAATCCCCTGAACCATGGTGGGGATACCGTAAATCCGACAGGTAATGGGACGGTACGGGTAGAGGATGCAGGCATTGTCATCGTCCAGCAGGGGGCATCGGATTCTCGTTTTGGCCATGGCATAGGCGCTCATCCCGGGATCATCTTTGAACTCTTCCAGGGTCCTGTCAAGGGTTTTAAGATCCTTTTCAGCCGCAAGTCCCCGTTCAAGCGCCAGAGCCTTCTCCTTTTCCCCGAGCCGATCGAAGTCATTTTTTAAAAACACGGCTTCAATGAGGAAAAGCCCGAATACGGCGTGACAGCAATCGGCACAACCCGGTTTGCAGGCCATACAATCCGCATATTCTCCTGCAATGCGCTCAAACGATTTGTCCGCAAGGCTCACCTGCTGGTCATACGGTTCAAACAGATAGGAAAAGTCCATTGTTATCGGTGGGGCTCCAGTGCTTTTTCAAATTCCGGGTGGGGTTCAAATCCTAACTCTATGGCTTTGTCCAGATGTTCGATGGCCTTTCGGAACTCGCCCTGATTGTAATAGGCCGAAGCCAGGTTGTTCTGACCCAGGGCAAACTCAGGGGCGATTTCCACCATTTTTTCTCCTGTTTCCACGGCCTTATCCACCTGGTCATTCTGTAGATAGGCGTTGGTTAGATTACTCCAGGCTTGAACAATTTCAGGATTCAATTCTATGGCCCTGTTGAGCGCAAAAATGGCCTCTTCGGTTTTCATCATCTGGAGAAAAGCAAACCCCAGGTTGGCGTACCCCCGGGCATATCTGGGTTCGACTTCTATGGCCCTTTTGTTGGCCTCGATGACCATTTCCAGGTCGCCTTTTTTAAAATAGATGTACCCCAGATTTACATAACCCTCAAACATTCGGGCGCTGTTGGCGACAGCATCGTTAAAGGCTCCGATGGCCTCATCCAGTTTCCCCTCTTTCATGAGGGAAACGCCAAGGTTATACTGTGTATTGGCGCACTCCGTATCTTCATCCCGTATCTGTTTTTGTTTGTAGATAAACTCTTCCGAACCCTGTGGACTCTTCATAATATGCCTCTAAACTCGCAAACGGTTGTGAATTCTGATCTTTTTTCAGACGGTCCCTCATCAGCGCCAAATCAATCCCGGAGGAACCGATTATAATGGCCAAATGTCCAATCCATACGAAGCAAAAAGGCCGCAACCCAACCGGGACGGCGACCTCTTTGCTATCATTTTGTCATTCTTGGCTAAGCAACCGATAAAGATCTCTTCTAATGATCTTCGGTCTGGCCTTTCCCCTTCATGCCATACATGGTGCTGCTGCCGGTTGAAAAATAGATCAATTTTTCTTCGTTGATCAATGCTGTGGCAGCCTTTTTGATCGCTCTGGATTTGGCATCCGGGAGCACCTTCTGAACCGCTTTCTGGATGTCGTTAAAGTAAAATTTGCTTTTCTTGCTCTTTTCGGCAAACGCCATGATTGCCTCTTTCATATCTTCCATTGTTGCTCCTTAAGCTCATATTCCATCCGGTGAGCAGACCCCATGTCAGCCAGGTCCATTCACCGGACGGAACTAATTGAGCGGTTGGTTATTTGATGCCGTTAACAGCTTTTGACACAGCCCAGGCCGCGTCAGTGTATTTGAACTGAGTTGACGTCCTGTAGGTATCGTACTGCAGGCGGTAATCGTCAATGAGGTGATCCGTAAAGGGCAGATCACATTTTTCGAAAAATTTTTCCCATCCGATTCTTTCGGCCCAGTCGCCGACACGCTCATATTTATTGGCATCAGCTGCATAAGCGTTGACGATCTTCTTGACGTCTTCACATACTTCCGGGAACCTCGGGAAGTTGTTGGGCAATGCCGGCACAACGACCTTGGAGAATTTAGGCGGCGAAATCCGGTTGCTGACTTTGCCACCGGCCATGATGGTGACACAATCACCTTCCTGGTCCGAAAGGGGCAGGGCCATACACATGGTGTAACAGTTGCCGCAGAACATGCACCGTTCGTTCTTGATTTTCACCGTCTTCTTGCCGGATTCGGTTTTGGTCGGTGAAATGGCGGCCGTGGGGCACGATGCGATGACCAGGGGAATTTCGCAATACTGATCCAACACCTCATTGTCGATCAAGGGCGGTTTTCTGTGATACCCCAGAAGGGCCACATCGGAGCAATGCACCGCGCCGCACATATTCAGGCAGCAGGCCATGGAGATACGAACCTGGGCCGGCAGGGTCATGCTCTGAAACTCTTCAAAGAGATCATCCATGACGGCCTTCACCATACTGGACGCGTCCGTTGCCGGTGTATGGCAATGGATGTACCCCTGGGTATGGACGATATTGGTGATACCGGCGCCTGTGCCGCCGATGGGGAACTTGTAGCTTCCGGTGACGTGTTTACGGCTCTCAAGGTCCTTTTTCAGGGTGTCAACCTTGTCCTGGCTGTCCACCATGAACTCAATGTTGTTCCTTGTGGTGAACCGTACATAGCCGTCACAGTGTTTGTCCGCAATATCACAAATCTCACGAACGTTTTCAACGGTCATGAACCGGCAGCCGCCGACCCTTACGGTAAAGACCTTGTCCCCGTTTTCGGCCACATGCACCAGAATCCCCGGCTCCAGGATTTCATGATAATCCCACTTGCCGTAATTGTTCTGAATAATGGGAGGGAAGTACTGCCAGAAATGCCGGGGACCCAGGTCCGTCAGCCTGTTTTCCATGGGTTTATCAGGATTATAGAGTCCCAGTCTTTCAGTTGATAATGCCATTATTGATTCCTCCTATATCGCATGTCTGGATCGGTAGTCGTTGATATCGCGGCCCCAGCCACCTGGCACATCCTCTTCTTTCCAGAAGATGTAGGGGTTGCTCCTTGGCTCTTTCACCATCTGCGGCATGGGTGGAATCTCCAGGACCTGCAACAGTTTGGCGATACCCTGACGCTGAATCAGTTCACCCAGACGCTCCCGGTTCTTGCCCTCTTCCGGCCACCAGTCCCATATCTTTTCCACCACTTCCTTGATGTTATCAAAAGGCGCTTCGCATTCCATAAACGGAATGGTCAGAACCGACATCTGAGCACCGTCTAAAATAGGCGCCTTGGCACCGAACAGAATGCTCACACCGGTATCAAGGCCCACTCTCAGGGCTCTCGGCATGGTGTTGATGCAGTGCATGCAACGGGTGCATTCCTTGTCATCAATCATGAGCTTGCCGTCTCCCATCCACATGCAATTGGTGGGACAGAGGTTGATCACTTCCTTGTCAATGTCGAAGGGGCCCCAGTCTTTGCCGGCATGGGCGCCGGCGTTGGGCAAGATTTCGCCGCCCACGTAGGCCTGTACCGCTTCCTGGTCAATCCGGATATCGTCCTTCCAGGTGCCGATAAAGCTCATGTCCGACCGGGCAATGGAAGCCACGCAACCATTGGGACAGCCGTCAAATTTGAACTTGAATTTGTAGGGAAAAGCCGGACGGTGGAGCTCATCCTGGTAGTAGTGGGTCAGTTCATAGCACAAGGCTTGGGTATCTACGCATGCGTACTGACAGCGGGCCTTGCCGATACAGCAGGCAGGCGTACGCAGGTTGGAGCCGGAACCGCCCAGATCCTGCTGCAGTACGTGGCCCAGGTCATAAAAAATGGGCTCCAGCTGCTCTGTAAAGGTGCCGATGCAGATGATGTCGCCTGTGGAGCCGTGCATGTTCAACATGCCGCTGCCCCGATATTCCCAGAGATCGCAGATGCACCTGAGATAATCGCTGGTGTAAAACTTGCTGGCCGGCTGGTTGATCCGCATGGTATGAAAATGCGCAATGGATGGAAATTTGTTTGGCAAATCCGAGTATCGGCCGATGACACCGCCGCCATAACCGAACACGCCCACGATACCGCCGTGCTTCCAGTGGGTTTCTCCTTCGTCAAAGGAAACCTGGAGCTGCCCCAGCATATCCTCGACCACGTCCCGATCGATCATCATTCGGTCGTCGGCGAGATTTTTTCGATGAAGGGCTTCTCGTTTGGCGTCCGCCACAAAACTGGGCCAGGGCCCTTTTTCCAGATCGTCCATATCGGGGATGTCGTGTTTGCACTTGAAATTCTTGAGCTCATCCTCCGTATAATTGTTCAGCTCCTCATCCGAGTAGATGCGGAGCTCGTCGTACTTTAACTCTTTTTGTTCTTCGTTGGGTTCAAAAGCCATTAGACTTGCCTCCTTAAAATATTATCATAAAGGTATCTCTAAGGAATATATCCGAAAACCAGTGCCGACCGTCACCTCCTCCCTCAAATGGTCCTAATCCGCGGCGGGGATTGTAAAGACATGTTAGTCATATTTCCAACCGAACCTTCAAAACAACCGATTCGGTTTCGATCGCTGTCCGTGTAAATCGAATCAACCAATTTTTCAAATAGTTAATAATCAAAAGGCCGGTAGGATGTCAATAAAAAAAAACGGAGTTGCCCCATGACTTTTTTGTTGACAATTTTAGGCCGTCATGTTCCTTATTTTGATCAGAAATTTCTGGCCACTAATTATGGAACAACCTGAAACAGAATCTGCAAAGGGAGAGCGTGTTTTATGAACCGCCGCATTACCATAGCCGCACTGAAAGGCGGCTCCGGGAAGACGATTTTTTCCCTGGGCCTTGCCGCCGTATGGCGGGACATGGGCTATGATGTCGCACCTTTTAAAAAGGGTCCGGATTTTATTGACGCCGGGTGGCTTTCGCTGGCAACGGGGGTAAAGTGTTACAATCTGGATTCTTTCCTGATGAATGAAGTGCAGATCCTGGATTCCTTTCTGAAACATTCAGAAGGCGCCCAAATTTCTATTGTTGAAGGGAACCGAGGCCTCTATGACGGCCTCGATCTTGATGGATGCTGCAGCACCGCCGAACTGGCCAGGCTTCTTAAAGCGCCGGTGCTGATTGTTCTGGATGTGAGCATGACAACGCGAACCATGGCGGCCATCGTTCAAGGATGCCAGGTGTTTGACCCGGATCTGAATATCGCAGGGGTGATTCTCAACCGGGTGGCCGGGCCCCGACAGAAAAAGCTCATCACCGAAGCGATTCTAAAATATTGTGGCATTCCCGTGGTGGGCTCGGTTCCAAAACTGAAGGAGCACCCGTTCCCTGAAAGGCATATGGGCTTGGTGCCCCACCAGGAGAGCGGTCTGGCCCAAAAAGCCATTTCCTGGGCCAAACAAACGGTCATGGACAATCTGCAAGTGGAACGTATTCTGGAGATCGCAGGCCAGGCCCCGCAACTGGATGGTATGACGCCCCACCACAAACAGGACCCCCGGCTTGAAGATGAAACGTTGCGCCCTCGAATCGGGTTCATAAGGGATCAGGCTCTATGGTTCTATTATCCTGAAAACCTGTCTCAACTGAAAAATTTGGGGGCGGAGCTGGTTGAACTGAACGCCATTTCATCCGCGCGGTTGCCGAAACTGGACGCACTTTACATTGGTGGCGGTTTCCCCGAAACACAGGCCCAGGCGCTGGCCGATAATGCGCCTTTTCGAAATGCCCTGAAAGGAGAAATCGAAGGAGGCCTTCCCGTTTATGCGGAGTGTGGCGGTCTCATCTATCTGGGAGAACGGATACGACTGAAAAGCGGGGATTACCCCATGGTGGGCGCACTTCCCATGGAATTCGTTTTTCAAAAAAAACCGCAGGGGCACGGGTATACCATCCTGGAGACCTGCGGCCATAATCCCTACTACCCGGTGGGGAAAACACTGCGCGGGCACGAATTTCACTATTCCAGAGCCGTTTTCACCGCGCCCGAGGAATCGTTACATTTTGCTTTTAATGTGAGGCGGGGTTACGGCATTGACGGTGTAAGGGATGGAATTTTAAGAAAAAATGTATTAGGCACTTACACCCATGTGCATGCTGCCGGCCAGCCCGGCTGGGCTGAAGGCCTTTTTAAGGCAGCGCTCAACAAAAAAAAAGGGGTCAAACCAGAGAAATGGAAAAAGAATGTTTGACAACGTAAAAAATGATAATTATATTGGCCCGATTACACACGGAGATGGATGGCAAAAATATTCGGGCAAGGTATTTTTGAGGTACTTTATTTAACAAAGGGAGGTTAATGAGTTATGCCGACAGTAGAATTTGAAGGAACCAGCTATGATGTTGATGAAGACGGATTCATCGACGACTTTGTCAACTGGGATGAAGGATGGATGTATTATGTAAAATCGAGCGAGGGAATTGAAGAACTGACGGATGAACACAAAAAGGTGGTTGACGTTTTGCAGGAGTACTACAAGAAAAACGGTATCGCACCCATGGTCAGAATTCTTTCTAAAGTCACCGGCTACAAACTGAAATATATCTACGAACTGTTTCCTTCAGGACCGGGCAAGGGCGCCTGTAAAATGGCTGGACTGCCCAAGCCGACCGGTTGCGTATAACCTCGAACGGAATTCCTGGGGAAATACCGTATTTCCCAATAGTGACATTCACCCGACTCAAAAGGCACAAGAAAAATGCTGTTTGTTTTTTTTGTGCTTTTTTTTGTTTATTTTCGCATTGGGTAAAGCCGACAGTGAAAAAGGGGCTAAGACTTTTTTTGACCCTTGACACCGGTCCTTTTTCTCGCCTACAATGCACGCTGCTCAAGACTTTTAATTCAACCGTCGCAATATGGTTTCCTGGCCGGATCGCACCCTTTTTGCCAGTGCATTCGGGTGGTCACGGAAACTTATAACCCAACCTGGTCCCATCAAAGAAATGGAGTCAGATTGAGTAGCGAAACCGTCGTAAAGATCGAAAACCTGAGCCTCTCTTTCGGGGGTATCAGGGCCCTCAACGGGGTCAGCACCCGCCTTCTGAAAGGCGAGTTGTTGGCCATCATCGGCCCCAATGGTGCCGGAAAAACCTGCCTTTTAAATTGCATCAGCCGTTTTTATACCCCCCAAGAGGGGCGTATCTTTTATAAAGGGGAAGATATCACCGGCCTTCCCACCCATGCCATTGCCGGGAAGGGTATCGCCCGAACGTTCCAGAACATCGAACTGTTTAAAGGGATGACGGTCCTGGATAATATCAAGCTGGGACGTCACACGTTCCTCAAATCCGGCATCTTTTCAGATATCCTTTATTACGGGCGGACCATTCGGGAAGAACTGAAGCTCAGAAAAGAGATTGAAGAGACCATTATTGATCTGCTGGAAATTGAAACCATTCGCAAACAGGTGGTGGGAACACTCCCCTACGGACTCCAAAAGCGGGTTGAACTGGCAAGGGCCCTGGCCATGCGGCCTGATGTGCTGCTCCTGGACGAACCCATGGCGGGCATGAACCTTGAAGAGACGGAAGACATGGCCCGTTTTATCCTCAACGTCAACAATATGTGGGGGGTGAGCATTATTCTGGTGGAGCATGACATGGGCGTTGTCATGGATATCTCTGACCATGTGTGTGTGTTGGAGTTCGGCATGAAAATCGCCGAAGGCGTTCCTGAAGAAATTCAAAAGGATCCCCAGGTGGTCCGTGCATACCTGGGGGAAGATGAGAAAACCTATTCCCGTCTTTAGGGAACTGGAAGAAAATAATATACGCATATCGTGCAGAATTTTTGTTCGTCTTCAAGGCGTGATGACAGGTGCATAGTGAACTATGTGCTTGTTATCACAACGTAGAAGACGGGCAAAAGGGCAAGCAGGATGCGTAGATTATTTTTTGGAAGTTCCCTTAATTTCGAGTGCGTATGAATTCAAGAGAACCTGATCCCAAAGCCATTCCGAGCACCCTTCCGGCATTGCTGGCAAGGAACGCCAGGGAATTCGGGGACACCCGGGTGGCCCTCCGTGAAAAGGAATATGGCATCTGGCAGGCGGTAACCTGGCAGGCGTATTTTGAGCATGTGCGGGATTTTTCCCTCGGGCTCGTTTCCCTGGGGTTGACCCGTGGGGATGCCCTTGGGATCATTGGCAACAACCGTCCGGAATGGATCTATGCGGAACTGGCCGCCCAATCGGCCGGAGCGGTGCCCTTCGGGATTTTTCAGGATTCAATTTTAGCAGAAGTTGCCTATATCATTGATCATTCAGAAGCCACCATGCTGGTGGCCGAGGATCAGGAGCAGGTGGACAAAATCCTGGACCTGAAGGACAAACTGCCCCGGATCAAAAAGATTATTTATACGGATCCCAAAGGCCTTTGGGATTATGAAGACGGCATCCTGATCGATTATTACGAGGTGGAAAAGCGGGGCCGGGAACTCCATGAAGAGGATCCGGAACGCTTTGGTGAAAGTATTTCGGCGGTTAGGGAAACGGACCTGGCCACCATCTGTTACACATCCGGGACCACCGGAAACCCCAAGGGGACGCTGCTGACCCACGGAAATATCGTGACCATGGTGGCCTCC
>JAERTK010000149.1 GCA_016844935.1 Desulfobacteraceae bacterium
CCGCCAAAACCGCTTGCCACAATTTCGATTCTGTTTTTCATATGCTTCCGGTCCTCCTGATTTTTTCGAGGGTCTCGTGCACAAATTCAGAAAACTCAGGCCTGGAGTTGCTGGCATCATGCCAGATGCCCGTGGCCCACACCGTGTCTTCTTTTTCCTGACCCAACGGCGCCGCCTGTTTTTCAATCCACTTGTAGATATTGACCTGGTTTCTGGACCCCAGTTCCCTGGACCCAAAATTGGTGGGACAGGGGTAAGGCATGTGAACCAGTGAAAAACCTTTATTTTCTATGGCTTTCTTGACGGTTTCAACGGCCCGGGCTCCGTCCATGGCCACATGACGCGCCAGAAAGGTGGCGCCGGCGCCTTTCAGTATGTGCATGACGTCCATGCCGTCGCTCATGAGGTTATGCTCAAACATACCGTAGGGGCTGCTGTCCGTGTGGCTCCCCTGGGGGGTGGTCCATCCATACTGACCGCCCGTGGACTGGTAACCCAAGTTGTCGTTAACGATCACGGTCATGTCCGCGTTGGATCGTGCCGCGTGAATCAGGTGCATGAGACCGATACCGAAGGCATCGCCGTCCCCAACCGTAAGGATAATCTTTTTTTCGGGCGACAGCGCTATGCGCAACCCTCGGGCAATGGCGTACACACGTCCATGGGTACCGGCGAAGCCATCGCCTTTCCAGGTGGCAAAGGTTTGCCGGCCGGCGCATCCGATGGAAGTACCCCAGACAACATCGGCAACTTCAATGCCCAGCTCCCCGATGGCCTGTACCACAATCTTATGATTCATTCCCAGGCCGCACCCCGAACACGCCGTGCTGGGGATCTTCCTGGAACGTAAATATTTTGCAGTCATCTCGCTTGCTTTATATTCCATTTACCATTCCTCCAATACCCAACCTTGTCGACTGAGGGGCTCATCTTTAAGAATTTTCTCAAAGGTTTCAATCAGATCCGGAGTCGTGGGCAAATCGCCGCAGGTCCCCAGGAAATTGATCTGTGAATCCTTGGGTGCCGCACGTTTCACTTCACGGACCAGCTGACCGTCCCAGTTGAGTTCCACGGACAGATATTTGGTCTTACGGTCGAAATGTTCGTCCGGAAAGGGCCAGATGTTGATGAGACGGAGAGAACCAATCTTTAAACCCATGCCGCGTGCTTTCTCAACAGCCGTGTTGACGACTCGGGAGGGGCTGCCGTAAGACACCACCACCAGATCCGGATCATCATCCATGTACTTCTTCTCAAAATGATGGTTAAAGATGTCCCGGTGATTCCTGACCTTGTAGATCAGGCGGTAGGCGTGTTTGTGATGGGCTTCCACCTCTTCGATGTCAAACCCCTCTTCCGTGGGGGTCCAGTCCGAGCACAAAGCACCCGTATTATGCCCCATGGCCACCGGTGCTACGTCCAGATCATCCGAATAGGGGTAAAAATCAGGCCCCTGGTGAATCTTTCTGGGCCAGGTGCGGAAGCCCAATTCTTTCATCTCATCGTCATTTTCCGGAACGCTGATATCTTCAAATCCGTCGGTAATCAGCTGGTCCGCCAGAACGGAGACGGGCATGCGGAATCGTTCGGCCAGATAAAAGGCCTCAACGGTCATGGCCATGCATTCCTGAGCCGTATTGGGCGCCAGGCAGATGGCTTCAAAATTGCCTCCCTGGGTGGGGTACCGCATGAGATAAAATTCACCCTGGCCGGGGGCACCCGTGATACCGCTCACGGGACCAACCCTGCCTGAATTAAGAACCACCAGCGGACATTCGCAGCCCAGGGCCCAGCCATAGGGATCCATGTATAAAATAAAGCCGGGGCCGGAAGTGGCCGTCATGGCCTTCATGCCTCCCAGAGACGCGCCGATGCACATATGCATGGCGGCGCACTCGTCCTCGGCCTGAAGATAAACGCCGTTCTCCTCGGGAAGCCTCAGGCTCATGGCCTCGGCCAACTCCGTGGCCGGCGTAATCGGATAGCCGGAGAAGAATCTGCAACCCGCAAGAATCGCCCCTTCGGTGATCGCGAAATTTCCTGTTTCCAAATACCTTTTCATATGATTAACCCTCCTTCAGGTTTCAGGCTATTACTTCTGCAACATCGATGGCGAAGTCGGGGCAGGAAAAATAGCACTTAAAGCACCCAACACACCAATCTGAAGACTTGACTTCGGCCGGCCTGTAACCCTTTGTGTTGAAGGTTTCGGCAGGACCGAATGTATCTACGCCGCAGGCTTCCACGCAATATCCGCATTCCTTGCAGTTTTCAATGTTCAAAACCACTTCAAATTTACGGGCATCGCAGTTCAGGCAGCGCCCTGCTTCAGCTTTTACGTCCTGGTCGCTGAGGCCAACTTCCACCTGATCAAAACCATTGATCCGCGCCCATGGTTTCAAAATGTCCATTTCGTTTCGAGGTTTTAATTCCATCAAAAAAGGCGGCAGAGAAATCTCATCTTCGGGTGTTGCCAGGATCTCGTTAATATCACCATCGCCACCCAGGTAGGCATCCATTGCGCCGGCCGCTTTCCGACCCTGCATAATGGCGTTGATAATGGAGTCGGGACCGCTGACCACATCGCCGCCTGCAAATACGGCGGTATCGCCGCTGACCTGGTTTTCAGATACTGTAATACGGTCTTTGTCTGCTTCAATACTGGCCTGTCCTGCCACATATGCGAGATCGGCAGTCTGGCCCACGGCCAGAATGACGGCTGAAGCATTCGCTTTTTCAGTTGTTTCTGCATCAAACTCCGGGTTGAAGCTGCCTGTCTTATCAAACACGGATAAACATTTCTGAAAGCGCAATCCGGTGGCCGCTTTGTCTCCAGTCACCTCCACCGGGCCCCATCCGTTATTAATGACCACGCCTTCTTCTTCGGCCCGGGCAATTTCCCAGCCATGGGCGGGCATTTCTTCCCGTGATTCAAGGCAGAACAACCCGACGTTTTTGGCACCCAGACGTCTGGCGGTCAATGCAACGTCAATGGCAACATTGCCGCCACCCACGACTACCACGTCGCCATTTAAGTCAAATGTTTCACCTAAGGCGACGTCTTTGAGGAAATCCCATCCCCAGAGCACGCCTTTCTTTTCGGAACCCTCCACGGGAATCCGGGTGCTGCCGTTGGCGCCGGAACCCAAGAAAATGGCATCAAAATCCTTCTTGAGGCCGTCCATGGTCACATCTTTTCCGATGATCGTTTCCCCTTTGAAAACGATACCCTGCTCCAGGATGTCGCTGATGTCTTTATCCAGTCTTTCTTCGGGCAGACGATAATTGGGAATGCCATATCGCATGGCGCCGCCCGGTTTCGGGAAAGCGTCAAACAGGGTTACGTCATGTCCTTTACCGGCCAGGTAATAAGCGACCGTCAAACCCGCGGGGCCGGCGCCGACCACTGCTGCTTTTTTACCCGTTTTTGCAGCGCTTTTTCTGGCGTTTTTCCACGTGTCGCCACCCTTGTCCACAGCCGCCCGTTTGATGGCGCGAATGGCAATGGGATCCCCGAACTGCTTGTATGCGCATACCTCTTCACAAGGGGCGAAACAGGCATCCGCGCACACCGTGGGTAAGGGCAGTTTTTCCCTTAACACCGAAACGGCCTCATCAAACTTGCCGTCTTTTACGGCGCGGATGTACCGGGGCACATCTACGCCAGCCGGACATGCGTCGGTACAACGGGGAACAATAAACTCACTCCGAACATATTTTCCGTCCATAATGAAATTTCCCTCCTGAAAATTTTACAATCATTGTCTTATTCATCAGACATTTTCCAGATACTAAGTCGGGCCGAATATCCGGATATGAATAGTTTCTCTGATGTGAATCTCTTTGGGAGATGAGCAAGAAAGATGCCAGAGCCAGGTTTTTGGGGGTGTGAAAGGGTGTCTATATGGTCTAAATAAAAGAAATATTAAGGAAAATTTAAATGATGGAACAATTTATGATGAATGGGCTGAGGAGAATGGCATGGGGTGGGAACTGAAAACCTGTCCGGCAATCCGGACAATTCCAGAAAATCGGACACTTCCAATGGGTGTGGTTTACCTCAAACGCAACCGCTATGGCAAGGAAACCAGGCACGCCTTATCCGATCGCGTATGTAACGCCATAGTAAAGCGATAGAAAGTCCTTCCTGGAGACCGACAAAATCATTCTATGGTTGATAATGATATCCATTATTGGTATCCTAGTTACATATCACAAAATTACATATAAATAGGGGGGCATGTTATGGCAGCAACATTGGCCCACACAAGAAAAAGAATCAATATTGAATTGCCCGGCATTATCGTTGATAAGTTGGATAAATTGGCCCGCAAGGTTGAATCCAGCAGGAGTGAACTGATTCGCAGCCTGATATCCGAAAGCCTGGCTCAAAAAGAGAAAGAGGAAATGGAATTGGCCATGAAAGAAGGGTATGAGGCCAATTACGGTTTCATCAAAGAGAGTAACAAGGAGTGGGATTTTACCTCAGGAGATGGCATCTAATGGAGATAAAAAGGGGTGATATCATAGATATTGATTTTGACCCGGCCCGCGGGCACGAAATTCGGAAGACGCGGCCGGCGGTTGTTGTACAAAATGATATTGGCAACCAGTATAGCCCTCTGGTTATTGTTTCGCCCATAAGAGGTGCCGAACACATAAAACGGCCCTACCCTGTCATTGTATCTGTTGAAAAGGGCGCCGGGGGTTTGGATAAAAAAAGTGTCGTTCAGTGCGATCAGATCAGGAGCCTGGACAAGTCAAGAATTGTAGGGAAAAGAGGGCGTTTTTCAGCAGACATTATGAGAAATGTTGACACCGCCCTTAAGATCAGTCTGGCGTCGACATGACCGGAATACCTTCTATTCCCAGTCCAGCAAGCGGTTCTCGGTCAAATCCTGACCGACTTCCTCGTTTCAACCATTAATAAGCCATTCCCTCAATGGCATAAACATCGGCGGGCTAGGCATTACGAGGTTCCAAACGGAAGCTTAGAGTCAGTAGCCGTCACTTTCCGGGATTGAAAAAACTCATACCCGGAAGCTGTTGGTCCCAAGGTCCTACGTACCAGGACCAAGTCACTAATAATATAGGTGCTATTCAGTCACGTGCTGACTTTCCATTAGGTGGGCGACCACAAGATATGGGATTCTCTTCTCGCCGCTTCGGTGGTGCTCTGAACCATGGACGGTGGTGAGATTGGGCTAATACATCAACCTTCACGCACCTGACATATCTTAGAATATTAGCCGGTTTATACCCATTCAAAAAATCGCCAAAACCATGATATTCTCGACCCTCGGTGAGCCGCTAAAATTTTGATATCACAGATCTTTATCGTTAGGAATACATAGCAGCTATATCAGATTCGCCAAGGTCAATGTACGTTGGAGTTATACCCACCTAAAGTCATCACAAAAATCCGACAGTTCCAGCATTACCAAACCCTCACTCCTCCACCTTCCCAATGATGATATTAAAGGTTTTCGGCGGCGAAAAATCGTTTTTGATATTAAAAATTTCTTGCGTGTGCGAAAGTTAAATATTCGTAGTTAATTCCTCTTTTTAACAGTAGCTATTTTTTCTCGTACCTTAATGTTGTTCGAATGAATTCCTGGTGTTTGACCTCGCAAATCGAACTCTATCTCAACGCCTGGTTGAAATATCAAACAATGCGTAGAACCACCAAAGTGAAACATTCCTAATTCATCACCTTTATTGATGTGTTGACCTTCAAATACAGTAAATTCATTAGACGATACCTCACCCATGCCAATAAATAATATGGCCATTAAACCAATATCTCTATTGTCAGCTTCTATAAATATCAATCCTCTTGCTGCTGTTTGACTTATATACGCTTGTGAATCACATCCTCCTTCGCTGTAACCTACAATTGATGATTCTGCATAATAAGATCCGTCAATATTTTTTGTTTTTACTACAGTACCACTGACAGGGCTGTTCCATCTATGATAACTAAGTGCACTTAAAAATGCTTGATAAATCGTCCCTCCAACAAACTTTTTCGTTAAAGGATCATCATCTAACATATGCTTTAAAGAGTATGGCTCAGATTTGATCCAAAAGGTATCTGTATATTGAACATTTCGTGCTAACTTATAAGGTGCAGATTCACACGCATTGGCAATGATGTAATCATCTTCTGGACTGGCAACTGGTCTTGCTTCCGGTCGAAATTTTCGTGTAAAAAAATCATCCCAAGATTTAAAGCCGTAATACGGCGCTTTGGGATCACAGATAAATTCTTTATCAAAATCTGGCATAGCTTTTTTGGCATCTTCTCCAAACCATCCATTTCTCGGATCGTCACTCAATACATACCTCGACTCTTTTGAATCTAGAAATACTGCCCACTTGTTTAGTATTTTTTTTATCTGTTTATTAACTTGTTCGTCTAAAAATGCCTGTTGGCCTGCGGGTGTTGCCATCGGCCAATTTAAAATCGAATTAACAGGAAAGCCTACAAAACCACTATGACTAAATTCAGGGGCCATTGTCAGCACTCTATTCATTACGTGAAGCATTTGATTATAGTTTTTAATTTGAGGCATTCCCAACGGATCAGTTGTGTGTTTTGAAGGAACTTGATCAAACATTTGCGTAAACAGCATAAACAGCTTCGGATCATTTTCTATAAGATCTTTAAACTCTTTGACTACAGTATGCAACGGTGAATCGATATTGCCGTCGATTACTTTCTGAAACCATGCATTATATGTTTTTTGATCTTCTAAAGTCCATTTGGCAACATTGTATTTAAATATTTTTGGATTAGTATTGGTATCAGCAATAGACGCGGTCGCCAATAACGAAACTACAACTAAAGCAGTAAGTAATGAAAAAAATCTTTTCATGATATCCTCCGTATAATATGTTTAATTATAATTTGGTTACAAGGTGATAAGATATTGCTTTTTTCAGCTCCGAGGATAGGGAAGATCAGTTTGTGGGTCAAGGTTTTTGCTATCGTTAAAGTAACCGATAAGGATGATCCAGATATGTTGGGTTTCCACAAGAAAACACAAAATGTCAGCGCTCTCAAAAAACCTGTGATATGCCTTACCTCCTTGAAAAGAGTATTTTCCTCGGAATTTAAAAATATTCCAGCCTCACCTCAAATCATTATATATTGAGAATGTTCCCAAAAAAATCAGCACCCTGAAAACCTGAAAAATGCCTTACGTCAGTCAAGCGGACCTTCCGGCTTTGAAGCAATCCTGATAATTTCGCCAACCACAACATATTGTGGTCAATCCATCTTCCGCTCATCCCCTCGCAGGAAAGACGTACGTGCATTATGTTGCGAGTAGGCCTAACCCGTTGAAAGCATTAAAGCTTTGACGTCTGCCGTGGGATATCCCAAATAAATAAGAAAAGCAATAGGTTATCACGCATTTTAACAGACGTGTCTCTGCCACTGACAACATAATATTTCTACTCTTATCAGACCTATCCGTCAAGGGCTATTGGTTGTCTTCCCCTGTTAGAGACTATCCAGCCACTCCATTAAGTCCCCCTCGTTTTCCCACTGAAGTAATTCTTCTATCTTTGAATCGTCGGTCAGGACCGATTGCATATACCTGATGAACCGTCTTTGGATATCCCGTCTGCGGTTGAGATCCAACTGGAGATAAACGACAGTTGATTGGATAGCATCATGGCCCAGATGATTCTTGATGTCGGTTATGGAGTACCCGCTGTAGAGCATGTCAATTGCACGTGAATGACGGAATGAGTGAACGGGATTGATGTTTTTAAGCCGCTTGGGAGGAAGAGCTTTTTCGAGATACTTTTTACAGATGCGATAGATCCCATGGCGGGTGAGCTCCTTCCCCCGCTGATTGATGAAGAGCCGGTCTTGATATGGGGGTTGTGGAGAGATACGGTATTTTCGGATATAGAGCTGTAGCAGATGGGAGGGCTTGGACTCAAGCTGTATAAGCCGGAACCGATTTCCCTTTCCCAGGATGGCTAAAGTC
>JAERTK010000150.1 GCA_016844935.1 Desulfobacteraceae bacterium
CCCCACCGCACTCCCCTCCCCCTTTGAAAATCCTGCGGTGGGCGGGACAAGGCCTTCGGAAAGGCTTCTGATGCCCAGCGCCACTTCGATACCGCCGGCCGCTCCCAGGGTGTGTCCGATGGCCCCTTTAACGGAATAAACAGGGAGCCTCCGGTCTCCAAAAAGCCGGACAAAAGCCGTCAACTCCATCTGGTCGTTGTAAACCGTCCCCGTACCGTGTGCGCAGACAGCCGAAACGCCCTCCGGTTTCAAACCGGCCCGTTTCAGTGCCTGCCTCGCCGCCGCCAGCAACCCACACCCGTCCGGTGCAGGGGCGGTCACATGAAAAGCGTCGCTGGCCACCCCCCACCCCAGGACCGTTCCCAGGTGGGGACGTCCTTCTTTTCTTGCCCGGGGGGCGGCCATGAGCAACAGGGACGCGGCGCCTTCCCCCAGGGTGAGACCGCTTCGCTCTCGGTCAAAGGGCCTACATGGATTCGGGGAGAGGGCGCCAAGGGCTGAAAAACCGGAAAAAACAAACTCAGTGACCAGGTCGGCGCAGCAGATCAGCACGCATTCCGCCCGACCGGTGGCAATCAAAGCGGCTCCTTTTGCCACGGCAATGGCTGAGGATGCACAGGCCGCTGAAATGTTGGTACCCCCATGGGTCAACCCCAGTTGACGGCTCACCTTTTCTGCAATGGCGGTCAACAGGATATGGGAGGCATCAGCGGGTTTTCCCCGTCGCCAGCGCTCCAGGTTATCAATACCGGCCTTGGTGGTAGCGGTGTAAAGGCGGGCATCGGCGGGTACCGACCCCATTCCCTCCAGCAGGCGGTCCATAAGGTCGAGAATCGCCGACTGGGGTGCTGAACGGTTGAGGTCTTCAATGCAGGCGGCAAAACGGCTCTTGTAGCCTTTTACCGGAAACCGCGTAACCGGCGCGATGGCGGAATGACCCCATAAAAGCCGCTGCCACGATTCTTCAAGGTTCCGGCCGAGCGCCGTCACCGATGCGGCATGGGTTACCCAAACCTCTGCAGCCATTGAAACACCCCGCCTATTGGGCTTGCGTTTTCTCCAACGACCTGCAGTCCCCTTTCCAAAAGACTTTCCTCACCAGGTTTTTTTTGTCTATCTCGAAATAAGTGATGCAATAGTCCATTGCGGCAACCGATTGACCCACAACTGTGGGTGTGACTTCTCCGGGAGCTGATTTTCGCCCGTCAACATTGGGAGGATATTCGATCAATGCTGTATGAGCCAGGGGGTTCATGGTATACTCGCTTTTCGTTTCAACATACACAAACACTTTTTGACCGCTCGGCGCGTCGAATGTCCTCCCCGGCCCCCCCCAGGAATCCACCAGGGTACCGCTGTCATGCCCCACATAGGTCTGGCAAAGAGCTGTGTACCCTTTGCCCGTGGGCAGTTGAATCGTTTTACAGCCCCCGAAACCCAAGCTCAAAGCAACCAGAACCACAACCCCTAAAAAAATAGAAAATTTCATGGACCCTCCTGAAGGAAACAGTATATGGACAAGAAGTATATTCAGGAAGACAATATAGCGCCTATACCCCATCGCCGCAATCAAAAAGGGGAAGTGTTTGCGGTTTGACATGGGCTTTAACAGGAAAAATCAGGTGGGGAGAATTTATTGAGGTTTTCAGACAGACGGGGGTTCCGGAGGGATCCGGGTCCAGGCGGGTCGCTCAGAAAGGGGTGGCGGAGAGAGAGGGATTCGAACCCTCGGTAGAGCTTTAAACCCTACACTCGCTTAGCAGGCGAGCGCCTTCAGCCGACTCGGCCATCTCTCCGCAGTGATCTGATACCGGAAACCACCGTCAAAATGTGGGCTCACATCTTTGAAGCATTCAAAAAGGGCGGTTTCTCAACAAAACCTCTATACTCAAAAGAAAAACATTTAGCAAGCCATTGGCGGAGGGAGTATCCGCCACACTATAAGCCTAAATATTCAAAAAGACTGTACATTTCAAATTGAAAATGTCAATGTACTGTCAAACGTACTGTCATTAGCGAACTGTTTAGGACCGCTTTATACCTGCAAAAACCATATAATTCAAGTGGTATGTTTTTTTTCCTCATTTCCTCATTTCGGAGCGCAGCCTGAGGGCAATCGAACCCGCTCACGTATCAAAGAAATGGTATTACCCAAAAAAGCACCCCAAAACAGGGGCAACCAGTTTGCAGTCCAACGAAGAAACAAATAAGGATACTAAATTTGACCGAATGTGCCCAATATGTGGCATTCGGAAACGGGATAAAGACAAGCGCATCGACCATATCCACCCCCACAAACAAAAACCCATCCACCCGATACCGGGTAAACGGCCTGATTTGGCCCATGCTACCTACGCCTTCAACGCCGAACGGCTCACCTCGTGCTTGTGGGGAAGCCTGGTTCTGAGAATCACCCGGTTAATTCGTCGATTGCCGGATATACCACCTGAGAATCAAGGGTTTTGATTATCTGCCGCATACCTCAGCGCAGCAGAGACAGTCCCAGAGATAAAGGGGAATGAGAACCCGGCAAAGTCGGGGCAAGGCATGGTGTTTGTAAGGTGTTTCACTCCACCCCCAGGGCCTTAAACACCGCATCCTGCGGATCTGCATAGAAACCGGTTTGGAATTTCGCAAACAATTCCCCGGGGATGCTGGGGATATCCCCGACGCTGGCCATGGGTAACAGTATGCGTTTTGCTCCGGCGTCAAAGGCCACCTGGAGGGATTCGGCCAGGTTCTGCACCGGCACGATGCTGCCGCCCAGGCTCATGCTCCCCAGCACCACCAACTGGGACTGAACCGGTTTTCCAAGCACGGCTGAACAGAGGGCCACAAAAGCGGTGAGGGTCATCATGTTGGTCGGGCCTGTATTGTGAAGTTCCACGATGTGGAGGTGATAGTTGTGGTCCCCGGCCTTGACCGATGCGCTGACGCCGGTCGCATTGGCCTTGTAATAGTCAAAACCAACCTTCACCGCCTCTTTTGCGGCGCTGACGGACCCGAATCCTGAAAGGGTCAGAGAACCGCTCCCGGGCGTCACTTGCGTTTCCAAGCGGTAAAGACCCAGATGTCTACTGTTTCCGGTGGCCACGGTATGCAGGACCCCTGGATTGAGAGGGCCCTGTGGAATCAGAGAGCCACCCCCCTGTTCCGGTACGCTGATGAATTTCTCTTCCATGTCTTCCTGGTCGATGTAAGAGAAATGGACGTCGTAAAACTCCATTCCGCCGATTTTCTTGAGCTGTTCTTTCACGCGGCGACGGGTTTCGAGAGCATATTCCAGACAGCGTTGCACCGCCTCTTTCTCGTAATCTTCGTGGGGATAGAGCAATTTCAAAAGCCCCGAGACCGTGTGTTTCACCGCAATGGTATCCCGCTGGTTCAAATCCCCGCCCAGTTTGAAATACCGGTTGACGGCATCAGAAAAGTTACGCTTTCGCATTTCCCGAAAGAACTCGGCCAGATAGTCCACGATAAGGCCATACTGGTTTGTGATATATTCAGGCCGCATCTTGGGTATCTCCCAACCGGGAATGTAGGCATGGAAACGATCGAAGAAGGCTGAATCGATCATGGCCTCGGGAAAAGGCGCCAGGAGATGGCTTGTCTTGACCAGGGTATCCACCGACTGATTGAGGTTCCCCACAAAGACCATGGAAGCGTAGGCGCTGATCAGGTCGCGTCCTCGGGCAAATGAACCTGACGCCATGTAGTCCTTCATAATCTGGACTCCGTCGTTGTCCTTGAAGGAAATCCCGGCAACCTCGTCAAAGGCCACCACGTCCCACAGGCCCACAAGCCCCACGGTATGGTTCGCGAGGTTATAGAACAGGTTCGCTACGGTGGTTCGGCCACCGGAGATCAGGATGCTGTTGGGGCTGATCTCCTTGTATATGTGGCTCTTACCGGTCCCCCTGGGTCCCAGTTCGCAGACGTTGTAATTGTTCTCGACTAAGGGAATCATGCGTGTCAGGAGGTGCCACTTTACACGATCTTCGAATTGGGTCGGTTCCAAACCGGTGGACCGAATAAGAACATCTATCCATTGCGCTTCGTTGAAATACCGACGACCCTCAAACAGCTCCTCCATGTCCATATTGGGCATCTGGATCGGTTTCAACTCTCGTACAAGAAACGGCGACCCTTTCTGCCCCTCTTCATAGAAATACTCCATGGAGATAATGGACCAGATCCCCCCGGCCAGTAGCTTTTCATAACGGCGCACCGTTTTCGTGCTGATCTCGACACCCCTGATGCCCAGGTTGGACAGCAGGGCCTCGTACACATCCCGCCTTTCATTCAGCTTGACCGTAGCCTTATCAATGATTTTGAGGCTGCCGCGTTCCCTGATAGTCGACTTAACTTTTTCGGCTTCATCGGGCCTAACATAATTTTCGGCCAAGATCTTTTTTACGGTCGTAAGTCCTTCCTGGATAATCGCTTCATCGTTCGAAGCACAGTGTTGTCCGAGCAGGTACTCCAGCACATAAACCGGCACATTCGCGCCTTCCTTCACCAGTTTGGTGAGGTCTTTGCGAACGACCCGGCCTGCAAAATGCCGGTTGAGAAGCTCGTCCAGGCTCCCATCAATAGTGTCTTTCGTGGTCTCAGAAGTCATCGGTAAATGCCCTATCTATGATTACATCGACACTCTCTTGCTCAACCCCTGTTTCCGCATCTCGCAGGACAAGCCGGTATTTTGTTTTTTTGTCATACTGCCTGTCCTGGAGAACAAGGGTGATCGATTTTTTGCGCACCTCGATGTTATTGGAGGAACTATCAAATGATATTGATTCGATATTGGTGACCGGGTCCTTCCCTTCGTAGACGGCCACTTTCAGGGTAATCGGCTTCACCCGATCACTGACCGGCTCCATCTGAATCATCTCAAACCGATGCCGGGAGGTGGTAATCTTGTGGCTGGTCCCCAGCACATGGACCGTGACCTGTTTCGTCTTCGTGGCCCCGGCCCCCTTATCCTTCTTGTGCCGTACCGTAACAACCGGTAGGACGATCTCTTGAAGCATGGCCCCGCCGTGGACGAACCTGGCGCCACCCATGAAATGAAACCGGTTGGCCCCTTTGGGAATCCAGAACTCCATGTCCCCTTGAGCACCAGCGGTTGTGGCGGTTAAGCCATGCCATACGCTGTCATGGTCGCCAAGGTTATGCCCTATGAGAAAACGCTGCTTTGCCTTGACAGTTCCGGGTGGCTTGTCATGGAGGCTGCTCTTATCGGGCTCCCCGGGAGACGATTCCGTAAACAGAAAGCCGTGATCCGCCGTGATAACCACATGGTGACCATTGAGGTTATTGATGACGTAGGTCACGACCGATGCTAGATCGTTGATCGCCCGTCTCACCGCCTCGAAGGTGTGTCCTTCGGTGGAGGCGGAATCTCCGGCTGCATCGATAGCGTTATGATAGATATAGAGGAGACGTTTATCTTTGACGAAAGCCCGGCCTTCTTCCTTCTTCATCTCAAGGAGGTCATCGGCCTTAACAGCCAAGCCCTCAACAGCGTTAAGAATCTGGCTTCGTTGATCCAGCGAGGCCATTGGCTGCCCATCCACCAGGACATCACCATTGGGCTTATATTCCAGCTTCTCGTGCGGCAAAAGGGCGGCCATGCCAAGGGTCGTGTAGGATGGCAGGACACCGAGCTGTAAACCCAGCTCAGCCGCGAAACGAAATTTCCCATTGAGCTCCCGGGTGAGTTCCTCGGCGGCTTCATAGCGGAAGGCGTCACTGATGATGACAAAGCTCCGACGCCTCTCGGCCTCCTTGAGACGGGGGGCAACATGCCCCTGGTAGAAATATTGTTGATTGGGCAAATTGTCGAGCCTCCAGGAAGCCGGAAGCGCAGTGCTGCCATTAGGGTCAATGAATTTACCCCATCCATCCGAAAGGTCATGAATGTATCCGTTGACATAACAGGCTTCCACCTTTTGCCGGAGCTTTTTCAGGATATCCCAGATCTTGGACTCGGCAATATCAGCCTGCTCGCAAAAGTGTCGGTAAAGTTGGTCGAAACGAAAGAGTTCTTTTCTATAGGCTTCAACCATGGCCAGGGGGGTATCATAATCAAAACCATCCCGGTATTCGTATTTGAGCGCAAAGAGCTCTGCTGATGCCACCAAGGCCTCGTAGACGGCGTAAAACGCCTCCCGTGGAACATATCTCCCCGTTACAAAGGACGATGCCCAGTGGCCTGCCTGCCTGTGCCTGGAGACTGCCCTGATGTCTTCCACGTTGATGGCATCACCCCCGGACAATACCCTGTCCCGGAGCCCCTGTGCTATGGCCTCTTCCACAGCCTGGAATGTCATCACATCCAGCAAGGCTTCAATCTCGAAGCTGTAAAGTTGATCTTTGATTTTGATGATGTCGGCCACAAGGCCGGTTAGCCGATCATAGCTGCTCCCTTTGCTGCTGCTGTCTCGCCACTGGGCCAGACAGACCACCGCGTTGGATTTACCGGATTGCGTCAGCAATACGAAATGAGCAAGGGAATCGGGCACGATCCCTTTGAGGTGATGGGAGAAATCGGTGATCAGCAAGTGAATCAGAAAATTCCTCAGGGTAGGATTCTCCTCTTTGTACCCGAACAGGGACTTAGCCATCCGCCAAAATGGGCCGTCCAGGTCGAACTTCTCCAGTTGCAGCCATACGCCCGGAGGGTTATCCAGGTCGATATCCTCTCCGTTATCAGTCACCGTAAACTCATGGAAGAGCGTGCGAATAATGTTGAACCACTCGGGTTGGTCCGCTTTGACCACGACGCTGATCATCTTCACGTCTAAATCCACATCGGTATCATTGAGCGCCACGATCTCTTTGAGCTTCTGAAGACGCTGTTTGCTGTCAAAGAACTTACGGCGGGCGGCAATATGGTCACGAAGGTGCTGATTGGCCAGCCCCAGTTCATCGAGTATCATGGAGGCCCTGTCCGCACGGAAACTGCGGCTATAAAGTCTGATATCCAGGAGCCAGTCGGCCTCGTAGTCGGGTTCTTCGGTGGGTGAATAGAGAAGATACCGCCCCTCGGGGTCAATCTGTTCAATTTGGATTTTGGCCTCCAGGGCACCAATCTGATCCAGGCGGAGGGTATTGACTCCCTCCGGGAGGTTGAGCAGGGAAAGGGTAATGGCAAACTCCAGATCCGGGTCGTTCCAGAAGACAATGCGCTGGCCTTCTTCGTCAAACAGACGGGTGAGGGCGTCTTCGATTTTTGTGTTGTCCATCCGTTAAAGCACCTAAAAACTTTTTGCCTGGCCACTATTGATAATTTGTATAATTTCTTCATTGTGGGACTTTAACTTAAAAAAAGTCCTTGCTGCGCCCAATTCTCGTTTTGCAAAATCCGTGAGTGCAGATTTTGGGAAATAGCAAAGCCACTGAACAGCGCGCTGATGGCGACACTTTAAATCAGCGGTTGGAACATACACATAACTCCCTTTTATCTTTCCAACATATATCTGTTTGTCTCTAAGACAAGGATACAAGACGAATTCCCCATTCTTTACCTCATGAACAAATCTGTAGTATTTGCCGCCAATACCAGCCGATCCAGTTTTAGTCGCATCAGGATGTTTTTTTCTATAGGCATGGTAAAATGCTTCACGGATTGGCGCAAGATTTTCAAGGTTTCCCATTTGGTCATCTTTCAACACAACCATCTCATCGTTCATAAAGAAATTGTGAGCGTCTCCTTTATTCCCTGCACGTATGACCCATATGCCTTCAATGTTTTGCTTTGGCTTACGCATTTGGTTTTTTCCCTGTAACGGCTTTGACGTCGGCCAGCAAGCCCCCAAACTTCCCGTAGTTTAACTTCACCCCGTCATCGAGATCAAGGCTGATTCGCTGGTCGGCGTAGTGGCGCAGTTTTTCATCAAAGACCTGAAGTTCAGTCTGTTGCTTGACGAGCTTGTCCTTTTCTCTTTCCAGTTTCTTGCGGTGGGCAGTGGAGGTGGCGGCATTGATGTCTCCTGATAACTGCTCAATTCGAGCAGCTATCTTACCCTGAAGTGGGATTACGTACTCGGTTCGTATGCGGGACAATGTCCCTTCGTTGTACCGATGGAGATAAACGAGACACTGAAAAGCCCGGAGTTTTCCGCTGGAGAAGAGCCAGTAGATGGGGCGCTTTTTGTAGGTCTGGAGGTGTTCCTTGAAGAACTTGTCGCAGAGGTAGCGGCGAATGGTCTCGCGGCTAACTTCTCCCTTCTTGGCAGCCAGATTATCGGCCAGGAAGGTGAGGTTCTCTTCGAGGTGGCTCGCATCCCAGGCCACCGAGATGAACTTGATGAGACGGTGGCAGGCGTCATCGTCGAACCACTCGGTGTCGGTGATCGGGACAATGCCGTCGGCATCGGCCGGGAAGGTGGGGTAGCGGCTGGGGTCAAAGCCCCCACCACCGCTGTGGGCGTAGATGAGGCCCGGCGCGTCAAGGCTGTAGCGGCCCATCATGCAACCGATGGCATAGGAGATCAGCTCCTTCATGGTGTCCTGGCGGAAACGGGTCCACTGCTCCTCCTCGGTGAGCTTACCGCCGTATCGGTAGGCGGGGTTCACCGTGAGGGTGATCTGCTCGATGGGGACATCGGGGCTGAGCTCGTCCTGCAGGCCGTAGGCGTCGATGAAGAGGCGGTTGTTCTCCTCTTCGAGCCGCTTCATCTCGGCGATGGTGTCGCGGTTCTGGGTGATCCAGGCGGTGTAGCTGGATTCGAGGGTGGGCGCGGGCTCGGAGGAGGCTGTCAGGATGGGGAGGGATTGGAAGTCCCAGGAGCGTTCGTAGGCATTCCAGTCTCGCGTCGCGAGCTCTATACATAACTTTGCTGCAACAGTTTCTTGTTGATCGGTATCAATCGGAACGAGGCATAAGTCACCGGAATTCAAGGTTAGTGTAGGGTTGAGGGCACCAAGTACATGCGTTGTTACCGGTGAATTGAGCAGACCGAGCACTAGATTTTCAGCAATGGCAGATTTAACCGGGCACAACCCAGAAGCGTCGTCAAAAAGAAAGCCTACGGGCGTAACGCGAAAGCCACTAACCCTTGACGTTATCCTCGTCCAGGTTATCGCCGGACGAAAAATGAATTCTAGGTTGTGGTTCGTCGAGCCCACTTTGTAACCGTCTTCTTTCATTTGAAGAAGTTCACGGCCATCATCCTGCCAGTTCACGACGTATTCGTAGTTGCCTGACCACCGACGAAAACTCCCACCTTTAGTATAAGGGAACCATTTTCTCCTCGTCGCAGCTGCGGCGTCTCGGCTATCGCACCCGAATCCGATATTCGACAACGAAACTTCTTGCCAAAGGCGGAGAAACCGGAGGTTATCGGCAGTGACCATGCCTTTTCTCGGGCTAGCTACGACAGACAAACTAGGGAGCGACGTGAACATTGCGCGCAAGGCATCACTCACCCAATAGGCCACCGGACTACTGGGAATTTTTTTGAAATCGTCCGCCTTCGACTTATAGAGCCAGTCGCAATCAGGATCAGCGATTGCCTGCAGGGTTCGCGGCGCTTGGTTTTGATGGCCCTTGAACTCTGATAGCTTGATGAAGGAGCCTATGAGATCACTGACGTGACAGCCTATCAATGTGAATGCAGCAACCGGAACCATTGCTGGCTCAAACGCGTTGTATTCAAGCTCGATGAGGCTTGTAAGACTTGTTTCGTTGATAAACCTCCTTCGGAACTCCTTGTAAGAGGATAGATACATCCAAACAAATGGTGCGATGATTCCAATTCGGCCCGCAGATGCTGACTGCACCACTGCTCGCTCGATAAAGCAAGTAAAGAGATCGGTCTTTGCATCGGGGAAATAGTCCTGAGCAAAATTTTTGACGGTCGGATTGTGAAACTTGGTCCCCATATACGGCGGATTCACTACCACTGCGTCATACTGCGCAGCCAGCATCTCAGCCTGCTGCACCAACGGCCTCAACCGCTTGAGCGCTTCCGACACAAAGAGATCCTGGCTGGTCGCCTCGCTCAGCTGTTTCAGCACTGGGAGTTTCTTTGCCAGGCCCTCGGGCACCTGAATCAACGACCCAAAGGTCGTCGCGTGCTCAAACAGCCCCTTCAGCTCCGTGAGGTCTCCCGGCTGCAACCCGTAGTCACCCAGCTTCAAACCCTTCGCCAATCCCTCCGCATCAAACCCCGCACTATCCACCAGCGCCATCACATTGAGCTTAACCCCCCTTTCAAAGATCCGCCGGTCATCCTCCCGCGCCTTCATCATCAACGCAAAGGCCGCCAACTGCACCGCCCTATCATCGATATCCAGCCCATACAGATTCTTTTCCAGAATCAACTTTGGAATATCCTTCGCCCTGTACCCTCTCTCCTGATAGATTGCCTTGAAAAGATCATACCCTTCCACCAATATATGCCCCGAGCCGCACGCCACATCCGCAAGCGTCAGCTCTTCAGGATTCAGGGTGTCCGGTGTGATGGCCCTGAGTTGTGCCTCCACCTCGGGAGTCTGCTGAGCTGGCTCAATGTAATACTCCATTAGCTTTTTGAGCGGTGAGTGGGGATATGTGGCCATCCACAGTCTTCCAAGGGTGTTCTGGACCATGTATTTCACAATCCAGTTGGGTGTAAAAAGCTGCGTGGCTGCCGGGATGTCCTCGCTCTTGACCACCTTCCCGATTACCTGATCCTTTTTCTCCGAGATGTAGAACTGATACAGCCAACCGATGATCTCGACTTCCTCCCATTCTTCTTCGGGGATTTCGTTGACCATTCTGCGGATCAAAGAATCGGAATGAAGCAGGTTTTCGGGCAAAAGCAATTCCGTGGCATCTCCGACTTTTTCAAACAGAAACGGCATGGCCTTATGCAGGGCGTTACACTGAGCAATCAGGAGCATCCGGTAAAGCTCGCCTTCTTTGGTCCCGTCGAGCTTTAATTCGATCACTTTCTCTTTGTCCAGACCGGGCAAGTCCACGTGTTCGGCATGTTCCACAATTTCGGGGATGGTGTTTCCTTCCGGGTGGCTCAGCACCCGATAACCATGCTCCAGATACCCATGGACCTCCATGAACCGGATCGCCACAAACCGGTTGAACCACGTATAAGCCATGGCCTCCATTACCTGCTCAAAACCCTCCCGGTTGATCCGTTCTTCCAACCATTTCCGTTTTCTTGCCATGTCTTTCGGGAAAGGTTTTCCGGCGATGATGGCCACATCACCCTGTTCGGAAATGGGCTCAATTTTGTCTTTCGTTAATCCATAAAAGGCCGCGCGATCCGTCACCGCTTTGATGAAATCGCGGCGTGCCTTTGGGGCGTATGCTTTGAGCTTATTTCGATTCATTTTTTCCTTCGTCGGAGTACTTTGCCATTTAGAAAAGTGATAGATTAACCGCAACCAAACTGAAGAATTCCTCTTCTTTCGATTCATCGATGAGTGCTTCAAGTATTTGGCACTCTTCGAATGAATCAGAAACTTTCTCATTCAGGCGCGCTTATCGATCACTGGAACTGTTGCGTAGATCTGTTTCTTCATTCCTTCAATTGCTTAAATCCAAGGATGTCAATAAATGCTACGACTCTGTTTTCTGGAAGGTTGTTCAAAATGAAGTTTTCTCCCTTTTCGTCGAATGCAACTAATCAGCCACATAGTTTTTTTCGGTGGCTATATTAGTCTTGTTAAAGGACTTACCATATCTATTTGGGGTCTCCAATAATTTCATTAGCGAGCTCCGAGAAAATGGATTCGCTGCTAGGCGCATGTGCGATGAACTCGTCAAGCTCATAAGGCGACAACTTGCTTAGTTCCTCAAATACCTTCGGTGCGGAATTATTGCGCGACTTTAGGGACTTTGGATCAATGCCAAAGGGAATAAGAAAACGTCGAACATCTTTCATCTGAGGCAGGAACGTCCTGTTTTCAAATCGACTTGCTAAAACCCTAATTTGAGCTGCTTTTTCTGGTTCTTTTTGTGCAAAAATATCGGCAACCTCAGAAACCGATTTCTTTCTCCCCTTTCTTTTTTTGGTTCTCGCTTCCTCAATATGCAAAAGCGCAGTTTGGATATCATGTTCGGATACGCCCTTGGCCTTTGAGAGGGCTTCTATTACTCTATTATGCCCATACTTCAAAACCAGAAGTTGAACTTCCAAGTCTACAAATTGCGTTTTCATTTTTTTATTTCTCCTTTAGACCAATAGCACCGAAAAACTCCCCTTTGAAGCGATCGAACTCGGCGGTTACTTCGTAGCGAACATAACTTGTGTAGTTTATGGGCGCGCCCTCTCTCGCCGATTTTGGATAAGAGGCAGAATAATGGACATGGGTATCAAACGCACGCCAACCACGTTTTTTTGCTTCTTGTGTGACCTCCTTTATTGCCTGACGTCCTTCGGGGCCATCGGAGTAACTCGATGAATGATTGAATACGATGCCACAGATATCGATAGTGTGGTCATCGTTCTCTATCTTAAACTCCTCCAAGGACCGCGCAAGAAGAGGGAGACCAATTGTTGCCATAAACTCAGGTTTTACAGGAACAAGTACATATCGGCTAGAAAAATATGCTGCCTCGGTCAGGATAGACTCTGTCGGAGCACAATCTATTATTATTAGGTCGTAATTATCAGAAATAGTAGATAGCGCCTTGGCAAGACGCCGTTCCTTTCCCGTTGGATTCTTTAGGCTGTGCGACAACTCAAGGCGACTAGGGATCAAATCCAGAGTGCTGCTCGGCCAGTAGCCGACCTTTTTGATTATTACATCGCGTATATCGATCTTCTTTGGGCTTTCATACTCAGCTGACGGGGGTAAATACCTATCGAAAACCTGTACGATAGTCGGTTTCTTTTCCCTTAAGTGACGAACATACTTTTCTGGAGTCATCAATGATTGACTCAAATTGGCTTGGGGGTCGAGATCAATAGCCAAGGTTTTGATATCGCTTTTGTCCGCTGAATGAGCCACCTGTGCAGCTAGTGTGGTTTTGCCAACGCCGCCCTTCATGTTAATAAAACTTACGGTTGTTGCCATAATTTTCGTCCTCCATTCAAAGCGTTAGTGAAGCCTCTGAAAGTTGTCTTTTCGGCTCCCAAAATATTGATTCCTGAAACGTCAATCAATAAGGGCTTTGCGTGAGGTCAGGCCACGCCAACTTATGGGATTTCAGGAACGTCCATCAATAAGTAAATAACTCAGCCAACCACTTGACGTTATAACCTTTTTTATAACTCCGCTCTGCTACCATTGGTGAATTTTTCTGGCATCCTGATCACATATCGGTCACTGTGCGCTTTTTCAGGGCGAGTGTAAAATGCCTTGGCTTCGTTTAGACCGAAAATTTCATCACATTTTTTAACCACGGATATCACGAATAAAAAAACCCTTTATCTGTGTAATCTGTGGTTCCTCCTCAGCTTCCGGTAAAAATTCCAAGTTCATGAAATGTCATCCATTGCTCGGCGAAATACCTCGTCTGCGGGTATGCCACTTGATTTGCCCTCGCGGAACTCTTTCAAACGGCGTTCAGCCTCTTCGAGCCAGAGCCTCTCCATCTCAGATTCCGATGGTTCATCCAACCGCTGTCACCCGTCCAATTCTATCTCGTTTTCTTTACACCACTTGCGGAGTACCTGCTCTTCCCGGCTGTTCTCGGTGTCGTACCACTTTTTCAGCAGGCCTCGACGCTCCAATAGCGTTTTGTAGCTGGAGTACGCACCGCGGCCACGGAATATTTGCCGAACACGGTCATAATCGTCCGGGAGGTGTTCTTCGACGAACTCAAAGACCAGATTCCTCCCGAGGCCAAGATCATTCTTGTGGGGGATTTCAATGCACTGGTCCCAATCAAGATCATCCTCATCCTCTATTTCGTTGATCCCGGCCATATCCGAACGGTACAGGATCTTCCCGGTATCTTTGCACAGTACAGCAGAGTTCATCCCGTACATCGCTGAAGCGACATACATGAAGGCATTTTCGATCTCTGAAAACAAGAATTTGGTCATAATCAGGCTGCTATTCGCTCGAGATTATCGATATCTACATTTTGTCTTGCTTTCCACAAATCAAATTGAAGTTGAAGCCTTAGCCATCCTTCGGGAGTACGACCGAAAACCTTTGAAAGTCTCAAAGCCATTTCAGGACTAATTCCTGATTTCCCGTTCAGGAGCATTGAAAACGTCTTCCTGGTAACGCCAAGAGATTCCGCTGCCTTGGTAACGGTTAAATTGAGCGGCTCTACACAAAATTCCTTTATCATTTCACCTGGATGAGGTGGGTTATACATACCCATAACAAACTCCTTTAATGATAATCTTCATAATTTACTTCTAAAACATCTCCATTTTTTAGCTTGAATGTCACTCGCCAATTTCCGCTAACCGTCACAGCCAATGTGTTCTTTCTTTTACCTTTTAGCTTGTGCAAATTCAGACCGGGCAAATCCATATCATCAATATTTTCGGATGTCTCAAGAAGTGCGAGAATTTTCCGAAGGCGCTCTGCGTGCTGTGGATTGATCCCGGAGATGTCTCCTGTTTCAAATAGTCTCTTTAGCCCTTTATGTTTAAACGATGTTATCATTACAGCTATCGTAACCTATGTCGTAACAGGTGTCAATAATGAGAGCTTTTTCCGCATCCTGAACGATATCGGCGACCATTTTTCGGACCCCCTTTAAGGCCGCCTCCGGGGTTCCCCAAAGAAATGATCACAAATCCTGCACAAATGTCCCGGTTATCTAATCTGGACACGCCGGCCGGAAGAGATGGCCGTTTCGAGTCTCTTTCTCAGTTCGTCCAAGAAGCGGTCAATATCTTCGGGGGTCTCCAAATAGGTGGTATCTGAAAGGTCTGCGGGTTTGACAATGCAACGTGGTTTCAGTTTGGGTTTTTTGGCGGGGGGGTCCACAACGCCGGGCTCTTTCACTGGCTTCTTGACGAATTCCTCCACTTTGCCCATGGCTTCATCGAACGCCTGCATAGCCTTTTGTTCGGCCTGGGTCAGATGGGCAATACTATCGATCCCCTCAACCTGTTTACGAAGGCTTTCCAGAGGGCTAAGGCATGAATACCTTAAACCTCCGTCTCCCTGCGCCGAATCCAACTCCTTTGTCATTTCAGAGATGAGCCCATCTATCTTGGCGACAGCTTCACTGCGACGCTGCGTCACCATTGCGGTATTGACTTTGCTGACAGTGCCGATAAGCCCTTCGGCTTCATGAACCATCTTATAGGGCGCCGGGGCATCCAGAATTTCTTTCATCCGCCTCAGGGCCGGTGCTGCCAGGTCATCTCTTTCAAGCTCAAAACTATTCAACTGAAACCTCTGATAAGCCGATCGGAGCTTTTCCCATGTGGGCCTTTGATTATCATAAAACTGTTCCAGGTTATGAAATTCGTCGGATAGATCCAGGAGATCTTCCTTGTGTTGGTTGAATCGCTCAATGAATTTGTAGCTCTCATCACAGGCCAGGAGAGGCTTGACCACGGCCAATGCCTCCTCGATTTCCGCCTTACCCGGATAGTTCCCGGTATCAGCCAGGGGCTTGAAGGTACTTAATGCGGTTTCCCAGGCCTTGAGTTGGCCCTGCAAAAAGTCAAAAAGGGCGTCCTCGTTGTCCGGACCCATCTTGGAGAAAAGATCCTGACCCAGTTGACGGGCATTCTGGAGTGCCATTGGGTCCGGTGGCTTGCGTTTATGGATCGTGATCTTACGCCATTTGGCAGGGGTCTTGATATTTTCATAAACCTTATCCAGGGGCAGTGTGTCCCCTTCCATTCTGAGGCTGATCTCGCCGACGGCGAGCAAGCGAGCCACCAAGAGGACCACCTCCAGGTCGGGCCAGCCATAAGGCCGAACCGCATATCGTTTCAGAATGACATCATAAAGCACCATGACATGATGCTTGAGCTTACAGAGGTCAACATAGTTACGAAGATCCTCCATCGCTTGCGGGTTGTTCTCTTCCAGATTGAGGGCAAGGGTCAACTGGGTGACATCATTGCTCCGGAGAACCGCCTGGATTTCCTTCTGAGGATCAGGATGGAGATACTTGAGATAGCCCATCTTAAAAAATGAGTTGCTGATCAGATATTCCAGGGCCTCGTACAGGCAGACTCCGGGGCCTGAAGCCTTGATTTTGAGTTCCTGCCCAACAGCGAAGTAGGATGCCTCGGTGAGCATGTCGTCCAGAAGGTTGGTCAAAAGCTCCCTACGCTCACGGTTGTCGTCGGCATTGTCCCGAAGGATTCGCTTGGAGGAATCGGGGAGGCCACTATCACTCTTGGTCTTGAGGTATTTATCGGTTTGGGCATATATACGGAGTTCGCGGCCCAACCTTTCGTTATCCTGTAAGCGGATAATGATCTGACCCCCCTCGTTGCTGCTTTCAAGCACAGATTTACCATCATTGTATAAGGGGTATTCATCGGCCAGGGGGGAGATTACTGAAACGATCAACCCACCCTCCACGCGACCGCCCACAGGGTGCATGTCGCAGATCCGGTTGAAGGTGAAATCCATCTTGTTCTTGGAATAGCGATGTTTACGCTGGCCCTTGAGGACATCCTCGAAAATGAGTTCTCCCAATAGATGGGCCTCTTCCGCGCCACTTATATCGACAATCTCGATCTCTCGTTTGATGTCCCTCTCCTCATTTGTAAGGAAGAAGTAGTTGTCACCGCTTCGGTTGATCAAGGTTTCATCTTCAAGCCTCTGGAGACTCTCTTCAATTTGACGGCGAAGGCTCAGCCGGTCCGCATCGATCTCGTTGAGGCATAGGGTGACCAGGTTGTCCACATTGCCCTTGATCTCTTCAACATACCTTATCAGGAACAGCACCCGCAGTAGCTTGATATCGAAGGGCTCAAAGCTCGGGTTTTCTGAAGCCTGTTCAATGGTGCGCTTCACGGTTGTATCGAGGAAACTTTCTATGGAAGGATAAAAATCATAGAGGGGGACCAGCACACCTACATCTTTGAGGGCAACGCTCTGACCCGCAGACTGGAAGGCATCCAACATGGATCTTTCGCCCTTGGCCAGATGGAGCCCGGTGGCCCCTACGCGGCGGATAACTTCGAAGATTTTCTGGAGAAGGCGAAACTGGTATGGGGCAAAGGGATAGTTGTTGGCAAAATCTTCCCCGTCGGCATAGGGTTTGAGGGTCATACCGCAATCCCTGAAGGTCAGTTGGTGGCGGAGGATGTCGCCCTTTTCGGCAAAAATGGCCTTGAGGTCCCCTACCACGCTCTCCTCTTTTTCCAGCAGCCGTTTTTGGATGACCTCATCGGCGTTGGCGCTGGAGAGCGATAACCGGGTCTGGAACCTGCCCTGAATCTTAGAGAAATCATTCTTGGTGGCGGTTCTGAGTTCACCCAGGACCTTATCGATTTCCTCCTGGGACGTAACAATCACCCAGGCCCTTCCCTCACAAAGGGTGCCAAGGTCTTCTGCGACGGTCTGAAGATTGAGCATCAGATGGCCGTCCGTGCCGATGAATTGTCCGATCTCATCTACGAGGAAGACGAGGCGGTGATCGGGACCTCGGGAATCAAGATACTCCTTGACCCAGGTGGAAAAGTTTTCGACGGTGAGCGAGAAGTTGTTTTCGGCGTTATCGATCCATTTCTCCGCAGATTCCCGGCTTTGGCCCAAAGTCCGCACAAAGGCCTCCACCACCTGATCGCGGTTAAATTCATAGGCGTCACGCTCTTCTGACCATTCGGTCTGGGTGACATCTCTGTAGGCATCATGGAATGCTTCCAGCCTGCCCTGGTTGTCGAGGTAACGCTCCATGTGGGCAATGTGGGGATGGTCCCCGTCATACCCCTGCATTTCGTTTAAAACCTTCAGGAAGACGGCGAGGATGGCGTCTCGACCTGCCCTGCTGTCGGCTTTGCTATCGATGTTGAAGAGGATCACGTCGGTATTGGAAGCCACGGCCCGCTTGATATCTCCAAAAAGCATGGCGTCTTTCACTTTTCCGTCGAAGAATTCAACCGGCCTTTTAGTGTCGCCTTCATAGGAGTGCAGCCTGTTGCCCAGGAGATAGGACAGCACTTTCAGGAAATGGGACTTCCCGGAGCCGAAGAAACCGGATATCCAAACCCCCATTTTTCCGGTAACGGCCGGGTCTTTGGGGTTGTCCACGACATTCAGGTAGGCGGACAGAAACTTCCCGAAATGTTTATCCAGTTCTTTGGTGATGACAAACTCGTCCAGTTCCTGCCACACGGAGCGGTCGTCTAATTGGTGGGCCTTGACCACACCGTTGATGGAGCGGAAAATATCTTTTTTGAATAGATTCTTGATTTGCATAAAGGCCTCACTTATCGAATCAGTTTAAAGGCTCTGTAATAGGGGTAGCTTTTGATTTTACCAAATAACCGAAGGGCCTGGCCATCATATCGGCCCGGATAAAACATCACAAGCGGCGTCTGCCCCATGACGGTTTGCAGGTTATTGAGCAGGTTGTGGGATCGGACCAGGGGCCAGACACTCCCAACACCGGAAACGAGCACCAGGTTGTACTCTTCGGGCTGGACGACTTCCGCAAATATCCGCACCAGTTTTTCGGACTTCAGTGGCCCACGGAGGGCCTTGTGGAGGGCCTTGTCGCCCTTGTCCCTTTGCATCTGGAAGGATTTCTCAAGCAGATTGCGCTCCTTGAGATGATCAACGATGAGATCGAAGAGGTTGACATGCATTACCCTGAGTCCGGGCCGGTTTTTGGGGATGTGGGCCATGAGGAACTGAATATGCTTACGGACGCGCAGTTCCGCCTCGGGCGGGTAGTCGAAGATATAGAAGGCAATTTCGTTCCCAAGGCCTTTGCCGCTGAGAAATTCGGTGGAAATGACCTTCGGGAGGATTTCATTTAGGCGCTGCGTTAAAGAATCGGTCATGGGGTAACCTGGATACAACGAAGGACGTATTGTTCATTGTACCTCTGAAGGTATTGGAGCACCTGCGAGGTGATATGGACTTTTTGCAATTTTCTGGATCGGGTATTTTCGATGTAGCCTGCCTGGGCCAGGATCTGGAAGACGGTTGACCGGAGGCGTTTCCTGGTGGATTCGTTCCAGGTGGGCATATCGGGATCACGGCCCCGGCAATCATCCAGGTAAACTTCCCAACATGTATTGGATAGGGTTGTGGTGAATACCCGGTAATGCTCCCTAACGACCAGATCGAGAAAGTCTCCCAGAAGAGGACTATGCTTGATGGCCGAGGCCAAGACGGCATGGGTAGCGACTTCACCCGTACCGTCCCGAACGAGTTTCCAAAGGTCGGCTTGCATGGTCTCCAAACGGCCACGGATAAGCCGGGCAAAGCGTTTGGCGGTTTCAGAAGTGCGGGCCTGGAGCACGTTCATATTTATGACCGCCTCGTTCCAGGCCCGTTTGTCAACACCACGGAGAAGCAGATCAGCGATAATCCTGCTCTCTGAAACCTTCAGCGATCCTGCGGTGATATCGGCTTTGTATTTCATATTTGCTCGGTAATGGGTCCATGAGAAGGTTTTAGATAACCCATTTAATCAACCGGTTTTCTAAAGTGGTCAGGGTTATTATGTGTTTTCCCCGCGGACAGAAAACAAAACCCCGTTCTCAATCTGCTCTGAGTAACGGGGTTTTAGGGTAACCATGGACCATTTCAAATCCTCTACCTCTCTCGTGGGGTTGAAAGAAGCAATTGGAACGGCAATGTTGTGTGATATCGTTTATAACGAGGAACATCAGAAGTCAACGAAAATGCCTCCCCGCATATGACATGTCGGGTCATCATAAAATAACTGTTTGACATATACGGTCACAATCGGCGAAGATTATTTTTAAAAAAGAGATTTAAGTTTGAGATTTTCTTAGGGGAGGGAGATGTGAATTTTGCACCAAAATTTCGCGGCCGTTCGATCAGTTCTCGGCCCTATCTCGCTTTGTGATAATTCATAGATGCTGCGATAAAACTTCATTGATCACAGTCTGGATATGGCATTCAGAATTCCGAAAAGGGGTGAAATATCACCCTACCGGATAAAGCACCCGAAGTACCGATAGCATCCGGTTCAGGTCTTCGTCAGGAAGTGATTGAAGAATCTGCTCTATCTGGGTTTCCACGTCCTTTCTGTCCATGGCCTCGCCATCAAACCTGAACAACTCCGGTAGCTCAACGCCCAAGGCAGAGGAGATCTTTACCAACACAGCAAATGAAGCGTTCTGCTGTCCCCGTTCAATGGCGCCGACGAATTTATAATTGATGTCCGCATGTTCCCCTAATTTCTGCTGCGTCCAGCCTTTGGTGTTTCTCAGGGAGCGGATTCTTTGGCCTAAAAGGACCTTCTCATTTTCTTTCGCATTTTCCATAAGCTCAATATATCCGGCAAAAAGATGCTTATAAACTCACTATAAACAGTATTTTCCCCTTGACAGGGTTGATATATTAGGTTTTATTGTGAATGATGCCGGTAACGATTGGTTTTGCGCACTATTGACGACACCTTGCCTGTTTTTAAAGGCGGTCGAAAGTGAGGTTGCCGGAGAGACTACGGGCATATCCGAGGGGAAAGAAGGCGCTGGGCCTCTTTTTTTTAGAAATGAATTTCTTGGAACATATAATCCAACAGATCGCTGAAAAAGAGTGCACCAGAATTTGCCGACGTGTGATCCGTAATATTCAGGCCATGACAGATGGTTTACAGTCTGGAGACGATTCCGGTCTTACGAATATTTGGGACGAGTTCTGCGTTCAGGTCCAGGGTGCGGAATCAATGTTTTATGATCTCTACGAAGACACTATACTTATGAAACTCAAATACATGATCGAGCCACTCCCTGCATACATTGCACAATCCATTTGGCTGCAGACAGCCGAAGGTTCCGAATGGGCTTGGGACAACAAAGATGCTAAACAAGCTACTTACTGCATTGAAGACATTCGGGATTACATATTTCGGGAGTACATTTTAGCTGAGGCGGACAGGTGGTCTAACCAACGCATCCGTGTCTATCTTGACCAATGTTGGTGATTATCGTAGTTTTTAGAACTTACCCATTTAAAAATTGAGTCTCAACAACATCTTTTGTTTTCAACCATCTTTGCCATCTGTGCATTTTTACAACCTCTCCGATGAGAATGGGCATAAAAAACCGCCGTTAGGCGGTTGGGTAGGGTGAGTAAGGCTGGAGGATGTTGGGCTACTTAGGGTATTGTTACGTTGGTAAATGTTTTGGTTAGAACTGCATAAGCGTTTTTTCTGATAGCTGTCGAAAAATAATTGTGCTGATCAGAGCCACGAACGCTTTGCCATTTTTTTGTCGGCTTCCGACATTCAATTAGAATCTGATCTCCTGCAATAGCATCCCCAACGCTTCTATGCACGGTATGTGTATCTTTCTTAATTGACTTCGGCAATTTTGCCCTCACTTTCCAACTCATCGCATACATCCACGATGAGAGGTAGGTGGATATTCAAAGCATCTATTAGATCGCCATAGTCAATATCTTCCCCATGGTGGTCAAGAAAATATTGTCTTATTTTATTTTTAGCCTCCTCAAAAGTCATATCCTCTGGTTCAACACAGACGTCAGGCGGACTGAAGGGATTACCGGCAACCGTGTCAAACGTATTAGTCCCTATCATCATAGCGTGTACCCCCGAGACATACCCTAGACCGAAGCTGGTATTGGCTACAGCTTGGATAGAATATTCATTATAGTGTCGGCCAAGCGCCGTGGACTCTTTATTAATAGGCCATTTTTCCATTTTCAGTGAACACGCCTTTTTTTAAGGTTTTTAAAACTGTCAATGCCTGTTCTTTTACGCAACAGGCATTTCTCTAATCCTGTGTAGCTTTTTTGGCACTCTGCTCCCCTTTTGAAATTTTAGTACGTTTCTCGTATTGGGCCTGAAGCGTTTTTATGAGACTTGGCATTACCTCAAGTGGGATAACTATTTCAGCGACTACCGGAATCGGGAAGATGCCATCGTTTTCGGCAACTTTTTCTATGTCATATATAGGTGTTGCGTCGCAAAACCTTAAACTATAATCGTGTGGTGTTTGTGTCACTTGCACATAGTTAGAATAAACACGATTGGGAATAATGTCGTCACTTGGGGCTAAGGTAACGTCAATGCTTTGTTCAACTTCGGGTTGTTTTTCGTCTGGCATAGTTTTTCCCTCCCTGGCGAAAAATTATCCCACAAGCATTTTTCAGCGTCAAGGAATAATTGTGGAATGTTTCACAAAGACCCACTTTTTACCCTATACCCCCACCCAGTTTCTTTCGCAATTTCCTTTACCCAAACACCCGTTGCAGGGCTGTCACCACTACACTTAATCTCACAAAGCCGGTTCCCACCAGAAAAAACTATTCCACCCCCTTTTCAGCCAATTCTTTGGGCTTATTGGCAAATTCGGCGGGCAAGGGCAAAGGCTCTGGAATCGCTGAAATGACGTTGATTACTGTTTCATCTTTGGCCTTCACCTGAAAGTCTTTTGGGAGCATTTTGGCCATGTGGGAGTAGAACATATCCGGGTTTCGCTCTGCCCAATCGCGCAAACCCTTCACGCCTCCACGCTGTTCAAAAACCTCCAGGTATGCTTGTTTCAAATCTTTTGTCATTCGGTTTCGGCTTCCAGGTGTACGGCCCTGGGGATTGCCAGATTTTCCTTTTTGGAATGTCATAAGCTCTCCTCCTATGTTGATATGGTCTTGTTGTTTACAGCGGGTCCGCCTTTTTTTCTGATTCTTTGTGGCCTCATAATCTTCCCTCCAAATGCCCAACAGCATCAAAGTTTTTATCCTTCCCCCAACTGCAAACATTGGCCTGAATATCTAGAAGGTCATCTAGCTTGCGTACCAGGTCGGATAAAATTGAATCCGTTGCCCATCGCTTCTTCGACACCTGGACAATCAGATCCAGCAGTTTCGCGCTGGTGTTCTTTCCGGAAACGTCGAAGCTGTAAGCAATGGGGAAGCCCCGGGGAGGTTTTCCCTCAATGCTCAAAAAATTTGTTTTTCGGTCATATCGCCATTTCATTTTCTTTCTCCTAACGGGAGTATCCCCTTCGTCAATCTTTCCTGGGCCTCCTCGATCCACCCGCAAACGATTTTCAGCATGAGGGTGTTGTCCTGTTTTGGATTCGCCTGAACCTCACCAATCAATTCCAAAATCCGGTTAAGATGTCGGCACACGTCGTAGACCATTTCGCCATCCGCTGATTCCCATTTTACGCTCGTTGCTTCCATTTTCAGCTGCCTCCTTTCGGGTGTTTTTTTTGCGCCCGTAAGGTTTTAATGGTTTTTAAGGTTTCATTCCCTCCTATACGTATAAGTGTCACTTGCCACTTTCTCCTGTTTAGGCTAGAAAAAACCTTAGAAACCTTATGACGTTGCATAAACCATTGAATTGCTTTCATAATCAGTCTAAGGTTTCCGTCCTATAAAACCTTAAAAAACATTAAGAAACCTTAAAAAATGCTCTGAAGTTTCCACATTCTCAATCCGTTGTACTTTCCAGCCTCAACAATTTTGAGACTATCAACCATTCTGTCGCGATTCCGCTCAACCCACCGTCCTAACCTGCGGCTGTTGACGCTGTGACCTTCACCGGCAATTTCGAGCAGAGCGTCGAGCAATTCAGGATTAACGTCGTTAAAATTAAGCTCCGGTCCCGTGTCGGTTGCCTTTCTGATTAGGTCCGAAATCTTCACAGGTGTTTTTCCAAACACGTCGAACCATGCGCTCATAAGTGCTCCCAGCTTCGCCGTTTCAGGGTCCAGTTCATACGTCACGTCAATGGCATCCACCGGGTCATCGACGTCTAACAGGTCAAGATCGCGTACCAGTAAAACAGTGCGGCGAACCGTATCACTCCAAATCTCAAAACTTGCGGTTCGGTCTGGCGTTTCCGGTCCTCTCTGGATTCCCGCTCTGATAACGGTCAAGGCGTCGGCAATCATTTGCAGTCGGTTATCTCTGCAAAAATCCACCGGGTCAAAAGCAAACTTCCGTTTCCATGGTTTTGTGCATCCCGGGTCAATGCGACATTTCAAAATTCGGCGACACAAATCACCCTTTATACTGATATTGTTTCCCGAAAACAGAACAAGCGCTCGGGTGTTTACCGTCGCGTTTTGGGTCTCACCGAGTATACGGTCCTGGTAACTCTCGCCGGTAAACAAAACACACAATGCGTCAGAATCTAATGGAAGGGATATGTTGTCAAAAATCACCACTCGCGTTCCCTGGCGGAGTAGCGCGAGGATACGCTTCCGTATTTCCTCCTTGTCACTAACACCCGGCAACAACCCTGCTTCCTCACCGGCCAGTGCGGCAATGCTGTTACACAGTTTACTTTTGCCGCTCCCGGCAATAGGTGAGTCAATGGCTGTTCCCGGTGCTGTGGACAATAGCGGCCGAATGGCTGCCGTTAGTATCGTTTGAAAAAAAACACCCACTGAAATGCGTGAATCGAACGGAAACAACTCAAAAGGTTTCCATAACCTGCTAACGGAGTCTTCAACCTGTACGTCCGTTGGTTCCGATGGTATCCCCGGCCAGCGTCGCAGGTCTCCGAGTGCCAAGATTAATTGGCTATCCGGATCATACCCTTCCACATCAAGTAACCGGCCGGTTGTCGGGTCCAATATCGGAGCATTCGCAACTGATTTGAGTTTTGGGAATGGCCACCGGTTTTTGGCACTCATCACACCGGCTGCCAGTGTCGGCTTACAGTCGGTTGGTCGCCATTCGTTTGATCGCTTATCAAACCTTTCAAATTTCAAAACACCATCAAGCTCTAGCTGGATGTCATTCCGTTCCCGGGAAAAAAGCTCACCGTCCGCCGACACGGTTGTCAATTCACCGCAATGTGTGTAAATAGATCCGCTCGCGTTCAAAGCGTCCATTGCCTTGTTCACGAGATCGAAGCGCTCCCCTTCGATAATGCGCATGGTCTCGCGTGCCATGTGAAGGTAAAACTTTGTGCCGCCGTGCGCGTGGCTATAAAGATAAGGTCTCCCGAGCGCGTGAAGGTTCAACCAACCTACAAGCCTTCCACCGTCGTAATCCGGCTCAAGTGGGTCCAGTGTGCGCTTACCGTGGTATTCATCCTTATTGGACAATAGCTCAATCACCTCGACCGTTTGACCATCCTCAAGGGTGACCTCAAAATCACCCATAAGTTTTTTATTCTTTGCTGCCAGTGTGTAAACGGATTTAAGCCGGTCTCTTTCGGCGTCTGGGTCGTCGGGTTCCAGGGCCTTGAGTTTTGTTTCAACTCTTTCTTCAACCCAATTTTCTTGAGTTTCCTTTGCTTCCGGCCATGCTTCTTTTCTCGCCTTTATGACGGCATCCTTGTATTGCTTTTCTTCATGTGCAGACAGGTCTGGCAATGCTTTCTCAGTATCCAGAAGGGGTCCTTCGGGATTAAATACCACCGGGTCCGGTCGCCTCTGTTCGAGCGGTTTCTCACAGTATGCACCACCGCAGAAATCCATTCTTTCCTGCTGCCAGACTGCCGAGTCAACAATCGTCCTCTCCAGCATGGCTCCACTTTTGGTTATAAAAATGTAACCGTGTCCTGCGATGAATAAGCGCTCAAATAGAACCTTCCCAGCTCTCGGAATGTCGGGGGCATTCTTAACGGGTGTCAAAACGCGGAGCCCACTGGCGTCTTTAAGGCATTCATCGCCATTGTAGATGTGCGACGACGCGGAGTGTGCCAACAGGTGTTGGGATTTTCTCAGTTCATTACATTGGGAATAGAGCGTTTCAAGGTATTCGTCGGGGTCCATGCTGCCATGTGGAAAATCACCATCCTTCATGAAGATCCCCGGTCCCTGTGACCATGCGAAGTTTTCCCTAGTCCGTGAAATGACCGGCGGTCCGCCGTTTGCCTTGTATGCTTCAAGCGCCTTCTTGGTAACAACCTGAGCACGCTCGTGCTCGGTGATACCGTACACAAGTGCTTCTGCTGGATTTAACCCGGTCAAAACGGCTGACAGTTCCTTTATATTAGAAAGGTGTAGTTTATCAGCCGTACCGGAAACCATCACACCACCGCCTAGTTTTTCGAGGGTTCCATCACGAAGCCTAAAACCCTTAGAAAGCCGCTGTGGTCGCTTTGACGTGACTTTCGTTAAAAAAATCTTGCTATTGGTTTCATTGTCCATTAATATTAATCCTCATTAGCGTTTCATCAAAAGCCGTCATGCCTGCCAGGGATTGCGGCTTTTTCTATTGGCGACACAACGTCACCAAAGATTCAAAATCATCTTGAAATAACCGATAGAGTTCTCGCTCAGACCCCACTTGAGCAAGCGCCCATGAAAGGACACCTGCTTCAGCGAGCACTTGTCGGATTTCCGCATGTTCTTTTGGCATCTGATTACCTCCCCGCCACATTGCTTTCCTGTTGAAGGTCCCATGCTATGTCAACAGCCCTGTAAGCTGCGTTTCTCCCGATTTTGTACACTTTGGGGCCTACCCCTTTTGATGCTTTGTTGGCATAGGTTTTGCCTGACCGTAGTCCGCCACAAAACTTGGGGATGTTTGGTCGCCCCACAAATGATGAGGGCCATTTTTCAACCAGCTCTCTGAACGGTCCCTTCAAATCATCAATGGTGTGTTCCGATTCAACCGAATGATTTTGTTTCTCTGACATTTTCTTTCCTCCAAAAATGTGTTTGCGTTTCATTCACTGTAAAGCCCGCATTGACCCTTGTCAAACGTAAACATTTGGAATCATTCAGAAAGTAGTGTACCATCCGGCTATTACAAAAAGTTC
>JAERTK010000151.1 GCA_016844935.1 Desulfobacteraceae bacterium
CGGGCCGCGCCGTGAGCCTGTACGTGGATTTGAGTGAAGCGGGCCCCGTAACGGCGCGGCTCTATGTGGAGACAATGCCGGAGGATGCCCGGGTGCGGATTTTGAATATCGGACCGGCTTTCTATCCGGGGATGGAGCTGGATCCGGGGCGGTATCACGTGGAGGTGTCATCCGATGGGTATGAGACGCAAAAGCGGTGGGTGAGCCTGTCAGCGGGGGAGGATGAGACCATCAGTATGCGGTTGACGGCGGTGCGTGTGGCGCAACCTGCGGTCGGTGGTAAAAAGCGTAACAGCCTGGGGATGGAATTTGTGTATATTTCTCCGGGGAGTTTTATGATGGGGAGCCCGCCGGGGGAATCGGGGCGGGACAGTGATGAGAAACAGCATCGGGTGACCTTGACCCGCGGGTATTACATGCAGACGACGGAAGTGACCCAGGGGCAGTGGGAGCGGGTGATGGGGAGCAGGCCGTGGTCCGGTGAGAGATATGTTCAGGAAAGTGCGAACAATGCAGCGGCCTATATATCCTGGAATGATTGCCGGGCGTTTATCCGGAAGCTGAACCAGATGGAGGGGACTAACAAATATCGGCTGCCCACGGAAGCGGAGTGGGAATACGCGGCCAGAGCTGGTTCGAGCACACGTTTTTGTTTTGGGGACAGTGATAGTCAGCTTGGGAATTATGCCTGGTATCGTGGGAACGCCTGGGATGTTGGAAACAAGTACGCCCATGGTGTGGGGACCAAAAGACCCAATGCGTGGGGCCTTCATGACATGCACGGTAATGTCTGGGAGTGGTGCCAGGACCGGTATGGCAATTATCCTTCCGGCTCGGTGACGGATCCAATGGGAGCCTCCACAGGCTCGCTCCGCGTGATCCGGGGCGGCAGCTGGAACAACTCCGCCAGGAGCTGCCGGTCGGCCAATCGCAACGGGATCGGGCCGGGCAACCGGAACTACAACCTCGGGTTCCGGCTTGCCTTTTCCCAGGGTCAGTAGAGCTGCAGGCAGGCAAGGAGAAAGGAAGGGTTCGTACCGGAACAAAATGGAGTGAGGGACGAACGGAATGGTGTGCAGGTCGAATGCTTCCATTTCTCCGTCAGAGCCCACCCTCGTTCCCACGCTCCCGCGTGGGAACGTACAGGAGAAGGTCATGACCATCCAGTATCGGTTTTTCACAATTCCTCTGAAAGCAAACCATGAAGTGGAAACGGAACTCAATCACTTCCTGCGTTCACAACGTATTCTCACCGTGCACCGGGAATTCGTGAGCCAGGGCGAAAACTCGTTTTGGACCATGGCTGTAGAATACCTCTCCGACAGCACTGAAAAAACGAAAAAAACCACCGGCAAAAAGCGAATTGACTACCGCGAAATCCTCTCCCCGGAAGACTTCGCCCTTTTTGTAAAACTCAGGGATTGGCGGAAACAGGCGGCTGAAAAGGAGGCTGTGCCGGTCTATACGATTTTCACCAACGAACAACTGGCTGAGATGGTGAAAAAGAAAGCGAAATCCAAAACAGAACTCAAGGAGATTTCCGGCGTGGGGGAGGCCCGGGTGAAAAACTACGGGGATGGGGTTCTGGCAATCCTGACAGGTGCTTCGACCGGATACCCGGCTACGGACGACGGCAATGAAAAGAACGGGCAATCTTTATTACAAAATCGCTGAACCCGACAATCTCCGCCTGGCCTTCTCTAAGGCCGTTAAAGGCAAGCAGGACAGGCCGGAGGTAATGCAGTTCAGAGCAAATTTTGAATCCAACATCATGGCGCTCCGCCAGGAGATACTGGATCAACGGGTGAACCTGGGCGACTATCGGTTTTTCCATGTGCACGATCCCAAGAAGCGCCTCATCTGCGCGGCCTGTTTCAGGGAACGGGTTCTGCACCACGCCATCATGAATGTCTGTGAACAAACCCTGGATGCCTACGCCGTCTTCGATTCCTACGCCTGCCGAAAAGGGAAAGGGGGACGTAAGGCCATTTCAAGGGCGGAAATGTTTTTGGGTCGGTTCCCATGGTATCTGAAATTGGATATCGCCAAATATTTCAATTCAATTGACCATGAAATCCTGATGCGTCAGTTGGAAAGGCGCTTTAAGGACCGGGATTTGCTGGCTCTGTTTCAGCGTATTCTCAATACTTACTCGACACAGCCCGGTAAAGGCGTACCCATCGGAAACCTGATTTCACAGCACATGGCCAATTTTTACCTGGGGTGCTTTGATCACTGGATCAAAGAAATCAGAAGGATCCGGGGTTATGTGCGGTATATGGATGATTTTGTTTTGTGGGGCGCCGAAAAAAAAGCGTTGAAGGAAGAACTCCGGCGCATCGAACGGTGGCTTAAGGAAAATCTGGATCTGAAATTGAACCGGAAAATTCAGCTGAACCGGTGTGCACGGGGGATGCCGTTTCTGGGGTACCGCGTTTATCCCGGGAGTGTCCGACTGGCTACCGCAAGCCGGAAAAGATTTGTTCGGAAATTCCGGAAGTACGAAAACGCTTTTTTGAAAGGCGAGTGGAGCGAAGAGACCCTGTCCCGGCACATGACGCCCCTGGTTGAGTTTACAAGGGGTGCGAAAAGCGCCGGTTTCAGAAGAAACGTCATGACGCGTTTTGGCCGCATTGAGGGCCAGACACCTGGGTTTTCTCCAAAGGCTCGAACCGCGTGAACCGGGGCGGCAGCTGGAACAACACCGCCAGGAACTGCCGGTCGGCCAATCGCAACAGGAACGAGCCGGGCAACCGGAACAACAACCTCGGGTTCCGGCTTGCCTTTTCCCATAGCTCAACGGGCGCCTGAGCGGATGCCGGCCCGCTGACCCGGAGAAAATCCCGTCCCCGCTTTCAGCGGGGCGAAAAGTGAAGCGCCGTGTCGGGGCTGGTAGCGGGGTTGGATGACCCCGCGAAGGTCCCTGCATGGAAGGGGTGGGACAGTAATACCCGGAAGAAATGGTGTCTGTTGTCAAAATGATTGTTTTCGTGGTAAATTACAGTTCCGGGCCAACTCCTGTACGTTGATATGCAAATATGGAACGAGTGATGCTGAATACGAGAGTCTCTCCCGGGGAAAGGAGATTGAGATGGAAACCCATTTAATCCAAACTACAATTCGGAAGCAAGGATACTTGGAATTAAAAAATTTGCCGTTTGAGGAAGGCACATTGGTTAAAATATCCATATCAAAGAGGAAAAAACGAAGGAATCTACAGGACCTAATGGCCAATGACCATGTGTGGACTGATGAAGATATTGAGTCTGTTGAGAGTGGGAGGGACATTATTAATCAATGGAACGTATCCTGATAGATACAGACGTTGTCATCGAGTACCTGCGAAGCAAACAGAAATCTTCGACAGAGTTAATAAGGCTGTTGGAGGGTCATGATATTTTTCTTTCTTCTATTTCTGAGTTCGAGCTTTTCCTCGGTGCAAAAACAAGACGTCATCAGACTGACCTGGAAATGGTTTTCAAGGAGGTGGAGATCATACCCTTCGATTTCGGATGTGGTAAAATAGCCGCAGATATCTGGAGAAACCGGGAATTGACGCATCAGCACGTTGAAATTAAAGATGTTTTTATTGCAAGTATCGCAATTTTGGGGGGTCTATGGTTAAGGACTTTCAACAAAAAGCATTTCAAGGGAATCGAAAGGTTGCGGATGTGGCAATGGTAGGAAAATTATTGAAATATTTTCCAGGAGACCGGTGCTTTTTTTAAATGCCCCGTTTGTTCGGGGCTGGGTTTTTACGTCTTGCGACATGCGAATATGAAAGAAGGAATGTTGAATGCGGGCGGTTATTTATGAGGGAAGGGGAGGCATATGATGTATGTACGGCAACTGAGGCGGGTGGTATTTTTGATTTTGGCCATAACGGCAATCCTTGTTTTGTGCAACCCCCTGAGCGCTTCACCGCAGAAACTCCGCGCCATTGACGTGGTACCGGACGAGGAAAAGCGCTCGTCCATTCACGAAGTGGACGGTTATGCCTATCTGTCGGAAAACATGACCATCTCTGATTTACGGGCCAAAGCCTTTGCCAACGCCAAACGGCAGGCCCTTGAAATGGCCGAGACCTATATCCGCTCCAAAACCAAAGTGACGGATGGCAAGCTGGCCTATGATCTGGTCTGGTCCGATGCGGGAAGGGGCCGTGTCGGTCCTGGAACAGAAGGACCTGGGGGTTGTTGACAACAACCGCTATCACGTGTGGATCAAAGCGGAGGTGGCCTATGCGATTGGACCCAAACCCTCCGGTGCGCCCCAGGCAGGTCTCATGGAAGCGGATGCTCCGCTGACCCGGAGAAAATCCCGTCCCCGTAATTGACGGGGCAAAAAGTGAGGCGCCGTGTCGGGGCTGGTAGCGGGGTTGGATGATTCCGTGAAGGTCCCTGCATGGGAGAGGTGGGACGGTAAACCCCTCATGGAAGATGTTGACTTGACATCATCCCCCGTCGATGCGCATAATATACGCATCAATGCTGTCTCGCTTCAAAGTATCCAAGGGGGTGTTTATGCGAAAAGTCAGGCTTAACATTACCATAGACGAAGATTTGAGCAAATTTCTTAAAGGGTTTTCTCTTTCCCAGAGGCTATCCATGTCAGAGCTGATCAACCAGTGGGTATTGGGTTTGAAACGGGCTCAGGAAAACCAGGGGATGCAAATGGTGTTATCTTCCCCTGAATTCTACCAGTCTCTCTTAACTACGCTGGAAAAGACGCGAACCGGCGAAATGAAATGGCATAGCCGGGAAGACGTTTTTGATGGATGAGACCTACTCGGACGATTTCATTAAATCCCTTAAGAAATTCTCGTCCATCAAAAAGAGAATTCGCAACAAAATCGATCAACTCACCCAAAATCCGCTCATGGGAGAGCCGTTGAGATATGATCTTCGCGGCCTGTACAGTGTGCCTGTTGCAAATCACTTTATCATTATTCACGCTTATTGCCGTGTGTGCCGCAAGAAAGGAGACGACCGGATTCTCTGCTGTCACGACTGTGATGTCATCGACGATGAAACAATGCGGTTTTTTGATGCGGGTCCCCATGATGCGGTTTACAGGAAACTGACAAATTGAATGCGAACCTTTCAATCTTTTCAATCGTCCTTCGGGCTCCTTACATTGGTCCCGAAGCAAACAGCATAATTCAGAGCTTATACTCCCTTCGGAGCTGTCCAAACAATGGGGTCCACTTCACTTTTGAACAAGCCTCTTCAGGAAAGATTCGGGGGCAGCCGGACCCGTGCTCCGGTCTATTTTTTGACGATCATCCTTGGCTGGTCGGTATTGGCGGTCCCCGCCGGGCCCAAGAATCCTTCCATGATGACCATAGTGAAGCCGGGTTCATAATAGTCTTGACTTTTTTGAAGTTTTGTTCACAATGGCCACATGAAACGGTATTTGGAAGGATTTATCCGCAAAGATCTGGAAGAAAAAATTGTGCTCCTTTCCGGGCCGAGACAAGTCGGAAAAGCAACCTTGTCAAAGCAATTGACAACTCACCGGGTTTATTTGAGTTACGACGCTTCTTCCGACCGGCGAATTATTCATGCCCAGGAATGGGACAGAGACACTGACCTGGTGATCTTTGATGAACTCCATAAAATGAAAAAATGGAAATCATGGATCAAAGGGATTTATGATACCGAGGGCATTTCCCCTTCTCTGCTTATTACGGGATCGGCTAGATTGGATACCTATAGAAAGGGAGGGGACTCTTTGGCTGGGCGTTTTTTCTATTATCGCCTGCATCCCTTGACGGTTAAAGAGATCTGTAGCACCCTTGGCGAAAAACCTGAAACGGCATTGGACAGATTGCTTAAACTGGGCGGGTTTCCTGAACCGTATTTAAAAGACAGTGAAACGTTTGCAAAGCGGTTCCGTAGAATTCATACGGACACGATTATCAGGGAAGATCTTCTGGACCTGGAAAGAGTGCGGGATATCAAATCCATCGAAATTCTCATTGACCTGTTGCGAACCCGTGTCGGATCAACCACCTCCTACTCGGCGCTTGCAAATGATCTTCAGGTGTCCATTCACACGGTTAAACACTGGCTACAGATTTTGGAAAACCTGTATATCATTTTCCCCGTCAGACCCTACCATAAGAATATTGCCCGCAGCCTTTTAAAAGAGTCAAAATATTACTTGTATGATACCGGTGCCGTCGAAGGGGATCTGGGCGCAAAGCTTGAAAATACAGTGGCCTGCGCGCTGCTGCGGGATCTCCACCTTATTGAGGACACAACCGGCAGCAGAGTGGCGCTTCATTACTTGAGAGACAAAGAAAAAAACGAAGTTGATTTCTTGCCTGTTGTCGACAAGAGACCTCTCTGTATGATTGAAGTAAAAGTAAGTGAAGAAAATTTTTCTCCCTCACTGTTCCGGTTTCATAGAAAACTGGAACATGCAAAACCTTACCAGATCGTATACAGGCTTAAACGCAAAAAGTCTAAGGATGCGGCAAGAATGCTGCCCGCTCACGAATTCCTGAGAGACCTGCAATTATTGTGAGCTGGAGATCGCTAAAATATATGTTTTGGAAGATGTTCCGGCATTCCGGCTCGTTCCCACGTGAGAACGAGGTGAAATAAGCAACCCTATTCTTTGATGGTCATCTTGATGATCTCAACAGGTTCCACCGGGACATCACCCATCATGCCCTTCTTGGCGGTTTTGACCCCTGAGATGGCATCCACCACATCCATTCCTTTGACCACCTTGCCAAAGACGGTGTAGCCCCACCCTTCGGCGGTTGTGTTTTTGTGGTTCAAAAAACCGTTGCTTTTGGTGTTGATGAAGAACTGGTCGGTAGCGCTGTGGGGATCCGGCGTACGTGCCATGGCCACGGTGCCCCGCTTGTTTTTTAACCCGTTATCCGCCTCGTTTCGAACCGGCATTTCAGTGGTCTGTCGCTTCATATCCGTCGAGAAACCGCCCCCCTGAATCATAAAATCCGGAATCACCCGGTGGAAGATGGTCCCGTCATAGTGCCCCCATCGCACGTATTGCAAAAAGTTTTTCACGGTCTCGGGCGCCTCATCGGGGAAAACTTCCAGAACAATGGTCCCTTTGGATGTCTCCATGATGACCTGCGGATTGTCCGACAGACCACCCATGGCTGCCAGGGGGCTGCACAATGCAAAAACCAACGCCAGAATCACACCAAATTTCATTTTTGAACCTCCCGTTTAAGACTCTTGTTTTTTCACACCAAAATCGTCTCAGTTTCAATTCCTTCACCATATACACAATCCACCCCGATTTTGAAAAGGATAATTTAAATATGTCTTTTCTTTTTTTGCCATATACGCTTGTGATTTTTTCTCAGCAGTTGTAATTATTAAGGATAGCTGATCATGAGAAGAATCTCATTCTGGACAGAATGTATGGAACATGTAATTCAATCGGAAGCGCTGGAAGTTAATTTACAAGAAACGCGAAAGATTAAAGTTCACGTCCCTAAGGCATTCCGTGACTTCATCAATCTCTCCTCGTCCCACTTTGGTATCCATGAACGGGCGCTCAAGTGTATGACGGAATACCACCACCCCTATGCCAACCATGGTTTCTTAGTGGCTGAGCTCCGGAAAATCGTCCTCAATGATTTTTGGTTTTACGAAGAACTGGAAAACTCGAATGAAGCGTTCCGCGTAATGATTGAGAGCCTAAGTGGACTTCTGTGGTCCGCCATCGATGAGAAACTCAAGGAAATTATTGTCAGAACCCTGGTGGAATTTATTGATCGCCTGGCGGATTTTCCGGAAAAGCATCAAAAGATTGTGGAAGCCTGCATGTTTCTTCTGGAGGAAACCCTGGCCAGAAACCGCCACATCTATCTCTGTTGTTCCGCATTTTTCAAGAAGCACCTCGGCAAGAGTGCCCATCTGGGTCATTTCAAAGAAGGAATATTTCATTTAACCAGGGAAGTCCTGGAGATAAATATTAATTTCTGGCGGGAAACCAGCAATATTGAACAGTGGTACCGTGAGAACGAAAGCATTTTCCACCGGGATTACCGGGCGGTCATTGCACAGCTCGGGGATGAATATTTTGCGGAACTTCAACACAAACTAGACCTGTCGGATACCTTTGATACCTTGATTGAAAATGTTCCGTCCTATGGTGATATCGCGAATAAGTTCAGACAATTAAGCGATAACTTCGATAAATTTATCGAAAAATTCTATTACACTTTCTATCTCCTCTATCTTCCGGGGATGTCCGGTTTGAAAGATCGCTTGATCCGCGATATCAATTTCCTGCTGGCTCAAGTGGTGGAGGAGATCCATCTGGACGAGATATTCGGGTTCCTGGATAATATTTTCGATATGTTCAAAGTGTTTCGGGAGGACCACACATCTCCCATCCTCAACTGCATCGCCACCCTCGGGAAGAAGGTCATTGACGTTGACGATTCGGAGGACAAATTCCGGGTCAACTATTTTGAAAAGAAACTGATTGATTTCGGATTTGAGTTCCCGGGCATCGTCTATGTGGACAAAGACTGGAAAACCCATGTGAACAAAAACCACTTGAAAAATATCCGGGTCTGGCTTGAAATCTTAAAACACGGATCCTCTATTCCTGAAAAGCTTCTGTCTGCCTTGATCGTCAATTTGCGGCTGGGCGGGGTCTATATCTCCGACACGGATCTGTTTCAGCGGGATATCACCCATATTCTCAACTCCGACATTTCGCCGTTTTACAAGAAGGTAAAGCAGCTCTCCTTTATCTTTCCGGTGTATTTCACCGAAATCGGGGCTGAAGGGGAAATACGCCAAGTCACCACGTCCATGGATGAATTGTCCCACCGAAATGACCGGCTGATCCATTTCCTGAGAAAACAGGTCCATATTGAGGGGAACAACACCCTCATCGAGATGACCCGGAAAATATTCAATTTCTGGTACGATGGGGATTTGGAAGCGCTTAAAAAGGGATTTCCCGAGGACGTGCGTGATGCCATAGATTTGAAAGGGAGATGGTTTGTACCCGTTCATTCCCTGCTCAAAGCCCTTTGTGAGAAACAGGACTGTGATCCTGAAAAATTTCTGAACATGGCGCAGAAGGATCTGGAACGTCTCCTGGCATCGGTTCCGGAAGCCAACGAGATCGATGGAAAAAGGTTTCTGCTGATCTGTCGTCTCTACGCCCTGCTGCGGGAGAAATATTCTTTCGATACGGTCAATGTTGTGTCCATCCTTGAGCGGTACAGCTTTTTGAATAAGGAGGATATCGCCGATTTCAAGCACTGTGTGGAAGAGGACGACCATTCAGGGGCGCTCAGGAAGGTTTTCCTGTTTATGGGAAGCCTTAAACAGATCATTCTGGACCCTGAAACCAGTGAAGCGTGGGAAAATATTTATTATAAGCGCCACGTGGCCTTTGGCATTCCTTCCATGTACGGTGTTTACCACGAAACAAAATTTGAGGCCATGGGGCTCATCTTCAGGCTTGAAAGGGTCGCCGCAAATTTGATGGACAGAATCATCGGCCAGATCAACCTGGACTACATTTCAGCCACCACGCTCCACCGCATTTACAAGGTGCTTGAATATTTCAAGGACGGCATGGAACTGGACGGTATCAGTAATGAGGGGTTTAACAGCAACGTACAGATGTTTCGATACTCTCTTACCTCTTCCACTTTCAGCCTGGGGCAGTACACCAATATCTTTGAATTCATGTCTGAACGGATCCGGGAAATCATCAATGAATATTTCATACGGTCCTATGAATACCCGCTTAATGCAATTGTGCCGCAACTTTTCATGAAAAATCCGGACCTTTCGGGTGAAGAAAAAACCAGGATACTTTTACAGAAAACCGAAGAATTCAATCGGGAAATGATATCCGGTTGTTTTCTCCTGCAGAAATTCGACGGGTTTATTGCCGATATCCTGAAAACACTTCACAACATGGTGGACAACTTCAGCCCTGACATCATCAACAGCATCATGCGGTACAATCCCGATTTAATTTTAAGCCCTTTCAATGAAAAATCGCCCAAAATGGACAACAAAGTATTTGTGGGTGAAAAAGGGTATTTTTTAAAAAAACTTTTCGAGGCTGGCATCCCCGTGCCGCCGGCCTTTGTTTTGACCACCGAGGTGTTCCGTGAACGCCATGCCATCTACAGCCACCCGAAGTTGAAGGCTGAGCTGGACAAAAAAATCGGTTTTCAAATACGTAAACTTGGGAAACTGTGTGGCCGGGAATTCGGAAACCCCCAAAACCCGCTTCTGTTGTCCGTGAGATCGGGCGCCGCCGTTTCCATGCCGGGCGCCATGGTGACGTTTGTTAATGTGGGGATGAACGACGAGATTGCCGAACAATTGAGCCGGGAACCCGGGTTCGGGTGGGCCGCATGGGATTCCTACCGTCGGTTGGTGCAAAACTGGGGCATGGCCCACGATATTCAGAGGGATGTCTTTGACAAGGTCATTTCCGACCACAAAAAGAAATACCGGGTGAAATACAAAACAGGCCTGAGTGTGGGGCAGATGAAAGAGCTGGCGTTTGCTTACAAAGATGTGCTTGAGAAACACAACCAGAAATTTGAGCAGAATGTTTTGCGCCAGCTGGAAAAAGCCATTTCAATTGTTTTTGATTCCTGGTCATATGAGCAGGCGAAAGTTTATCGACAGCACTTAAGAGTGTCGGAGGACTGGGGGACTTCGGTGATTGTGCAGCAGATGGTCTTCGGCAACCGCAACCAGACGTCGGGATCAGGGGTTGTTTTCACCCATAACCCCACGCGTGGCAGGCCGGGCGTTCATCTTTACGGAGATTTCAATTTGAGCAGCCAGGGGGAAGATATCGTTTCCGGCTTGGTTCATTCGCTGCCCGTGGGTAAAACCCAGCGAAAACAATTGAAATTGGAGGGTACTTCCCTTCAGGAAGCCTTCCCCGGGATTTACAAAAGGATCCATGCCCTCGCCAGGGATTTGCTCGAAAATCTCGGATTTGCCCACCAGGAAATTGAATTCACCTTTGAATCGGACAAGCCTGAAGACTTGTATATCCTTCAGGTTCGAAACCAGAATATCAGGTGTGACACCCATCTGAAGGTGTTTGAAGCCAACAAGGAAGACATGACCCTTGTGGGAAGGGGTATTGGCATCGGAGGTGGCGCGCTGAGCGGCATCCTGGCATTCGGAGATGATGACCTGGCGCTTTTTTCCGAGAAATATCCGGAAGAAAAAACCATTCTGGTGAGGCCCGATACCGTGCCGGACGATATCGGCATGATTTTCAAATGCGACGGTCTCTTGACAGCCAGGGGAGGTGTTACAAGCCATGCGGCGGTGACGGCAACCAAAATCGGAAAAATCTGTATTGTCAATTGCGCGGATTTATTTGTAAACGAATCCAAAAAAGAGTGTACCATCGGCGGGACTTTTTTTAAAGTGGGCGATCATATCTCCATCGACGGTCATCGCGGAAATATCTATGGGGGCAGTTACCCCATCAAGACGACTGAAATTGCTATTGATACGCGGAATAAATATTCAGTGGATGCATGTGAAGGGGGTTTCTAATGTTTGATAATCAAAATCTTTTGGGAATCAATGGTCTGGGCCGGATAGCGAAATTAACCCTGTGGGAGCACATCCGACTGAAACATTTTGACGGATTCGTGGTGAATATCGGGCGGGAGGTGGGCACCGGGCTTGATGCGGTGATCCACACCATTGAAAGGGATTCCACCTACGGTACCCTAAAGCGGTTCTTGTACGGGTATACGGAAAACACTTTTGAAATGAAAATCCTGGACCCGGAAAAAGGGCTCATTGAAATTGACGGGATGCCGGTTACCATTCTAAGGTCCGCCCGTAATCCGGAGAATATCAACTGGCGTCAATATGGGGTGCGATTGGTGGTGGACTGTACGGGAGTCCACAAGGATCCCACCGTGCCATCGGGAAGCGGAAAACCGAGTGTGAGAGGACACCTGGCTGCTGGGGCTGAGAAGGTGATTATCAGCGCTCCCACTAAAATTTCCGACAAGGCGGGGAAAATGCCCGATGACTGCGGCATGTTTATCTACGGCATCAACCACCTGGACTTTGACCCCGTCAGGCACCATGTGATTTCCGGTGCCAGTTGTACCACCACCGGCTTAAGCCACATGATAAAACCCCTGCTGGAAAACAGCGAAACCAACAAGATTCTGACGGCGTCCATGTCCACCATCCACGCGGCCACGGGTACCCAGAGCATTCTGGATTCATCCCCCAAAAAAGGCGCAGGGGATCTCCGGAAGAACCGTTCCATTTTCAACAATATTATCCTGACCTCCACGGGGGCGGCAAAGGCCCTGGAGCAGGTCTTGCCCGAAATCCAGCAGTTCGGTTTCATGGCGGATTCGGTTCGCATCCCCACCAATACGGCATCTTTGATCGTCTTGAACGTTACCTTTTCATCACCCATGAATGATTCGGGTGCTCCAGTGGTGAATCGCGCTTTCCTGAACAATATTTATGAAGAGGCGGCGTCCGGTCCTCAGAAAGGGCTGCTCGTTTTCAGCGAAAAACAGAACGTTTCGGCTGACATCATCGGTTTTCAGGCGTCTGTGGTCCTGGAAGGGCACGATACCCACACCCGAACGGGGTTTCTGGACATTCCATCGGAGATGCTGACCCAGTGCGGGGTGAAGGAAGCCTATGATGTGAGGCTCCCCGTGACCCACGCCAAGATTTTCGGGTGGTATGACAACGAATACGGCAGCTATGTTTACAGTCTGGGTAAATTAACGGTATATATTGACAAGCATATGTAAGAATGCCGGAAGGGAAAAACTACAGTATGTCTGAATCAAATTCCACCTATAATCGCATCGAAAATCTGGAACAGCATCTGGAAGAGGAAAATCCCGTGCTGGTGGATGTGGTCAGAAGTTTCAGAGAACTTGATCTGGTGAGTCGGCAAACGGGTCTATTTTCCAAAGAACAATCCCATGCCTTCAGCGTTCCCTGGTGGCCTCTCATATCCGTGTTAGGTGTTTATTCTTCGGGGAAATCCACTTTTATCAATCGATATCTGGACTACAATCTGCAAGACACAGGCAACCAGGCGGTTGATAACAAGTTTACGGTGGTTTGTTTCAGCGATGAAAACAGGGTGCGACAACTCCCCGGGCTGGCCCTGGATGCGGATCCGCGGTTTCCGCTGTACAAAATCACTGAAGCCATCGACGAGGCGACCCCCGGAGAAGGGCGGCGGGTAGATGCTTACCTGCAGTTGAAGACATGTCCCAGTGAAAAACTTCGGGGGAAAATCATCATTGATTCTCCCGGCTTTGATGCGGACGCCCAGAGAACGGCGACGCTTAAGATTACCAGCCATATTATCGATCTGTCGGATCTTGTGCTGGTTTTTTTTGATGCCCGCCATCCGGAGTCCGGCTCCATGAGCGATACCCTCGAGACCCTTGTAAAGGGAACCATTCACCGAAATGATTCCAACAAGTTCCTCTATATCCTCAACCAGATTGACATGACGGCCCGTGAAGACAATCCGGAACAGGTGTTTGCCGCCTGGCAGCGGGCCTTGGCTCAGAAAGGGATGACGGCCGGGCGGTGCTTCACCATCTATGATCCGGAAGCCGGTATGCCCATTGCGGACGAGGGATTGCGGGATCGGTTTTTGCGTAAACGGGACGAGGATGTTGCCAGAATCAACGAGCGTATCGAGGAAGTCCGCGTGGCGAGGGCATACCGCATCGTGGGTATGCTGGGGCAGCGGGCAAGTGCCTTGGAAGCGGATGCGTTGCCCCGCATCCAGGCATTCCTTGAAAACTGGCGTCGCCGGGTGTGCTGGCTGAACAGCATTTTTTTCGGGCTTTTTCTAGCTTGCTTTCTGGCGGTTACCCTCTGGGCAGGCTACTGGAAGGGGTTTTCCCTGCGATTGCCCCACATGAGCACGGTCATGGCCAACCCCTGGGGAAAATGGGCTCTGGCGGCACTTCTGGCAGCCCTGGTGGTCTATATTCATCTGCGGGTTCGGCGGTTAGCGGGAAAACAGGCCATGCGAAAGATACTGGCGGGAATCCATGAAAGGGAGGGTCATGAAAACTATATCCGGGCCTTCACCAAGAACACCTGCTGGTGGCGCAGTATTTTCAGGCGGAAGCCTGCGGGCTGGGGCCGGCGGAATATGGCCCGCCTGAGGAATCTGGCATCAGATGCCAACGGGTATGTGCAGAAACTCAATGATGTCTATGCCAACCCTGCCGGAAAAGCGCCGGAGAAGACAGAACCCCCTGAAATGGCCAATGAGGGTTCGGCGGTGTGCGCTGAAGTTCCAGGTGAACCTGTGAAACCGGTTGATTCCTGACTACTCCCATTGAAAACCTGAATCCGCTCCCATGAAATCGATTCCCCGGCCGGCGGCCCTGGAACCCGGTATCAGTTGAAAATCCCCCTCTTCAGGTGCCACAAAGTGGGGATCTGCCTGAATGGAAAGGGTTCCGGGAACGGCGAACACGCCTGCATAATTATCGGGGGACCATCCCACGCGGACGGGGTAGTCAATCCGAGATATCTGATGGATCACGTTATCCGTGATTACGATACCTTTTTCCTCTAAAACCCGTTCTATACCTTTCTTTGACGGTGCATACCGGTCGCTTGCGCCAATCTGAAAACCGCAGTTTTCGCTGAAGATGTTGCTGGAAATGGTGATATGGTCAAGATTGCTGGAATAGAGGTACAGACCGCCGGTGATCCAGTAATAGCTGTTTCCCGGTTGGGGCTTCCCACAGCCGTTTTTGTAAAATGTGTTGTCATGGATTCGAATGTACCGCCTGGGGCCGTCTCCCCATCTTGAAAAAAACAGGCCCGATCCCGAATTAAGGTAGATGACATTGTTGAAAATATCGATATCCCGGACCTGTTCTCCGTTTTCAACGGAGATAACCATTCCGGCACCCATGCAATGGTGGATTCGATTGTCGTATATTTTCACATCTTCAAGCGTGCCGAACCAGCTGTCCACATATAAACCCTGACGTTTCAGGTGATGGATGTGATTGTGGTGCACAAGGCCGTGACGACTGGTCTCCTTGATATCGATGCCTTCCTTGAAGCAGTCATGGACATGGTTGTAAGCCACTTCAAACTGGTGGGCCCCGCCGATGGAGATGGCCTCATGGGGCGTTTCCTTCTGCCGGCGCATTCCGGCGGGGAGCAGATCCCAGGTGTTGGCACCCGTCACGTGGTTGCCCACAACCCGAATGTGGGTTGTCCCCTGACCGTCGTTCCGGGTGTCCCAGACGGCGATGCCTGATGAAAAGGTCTTGTTTGTCCGGTTGTGGAAAAGATTCACATGGTGGCTGTCCCGGATGGTAAAGCCCGCTTTTCGCGAATTTTGAACCGTCAACCCTTCAACGCGTATATATCCCACGTCCTGGATCTGAAATGCCCCCTGATCATGGGGGTAAGGAGGGGTTCCGTGAGGAAGTCCCACCGGTATGTCCCGGGCGTCAATGACCACCCGTTCGCCGGGATACGACGCGTAGCGAATCCACGCCCCCGGTTTTCCGGAATTCACAGGCTGAATGGGGGCTTGGATGCGATAAAAGCCTTCCCGGATCAACACTGTATCACCGGCCTTTGCCGAACGCGCAGCGTGCTGTATGGTGCGCAGGGGCCTGGCAAGGGTCCCCGGGTTCTGATCGTCACCTTCAAGAGCCACATGCAAAATTTCTGCGCCGGTTTTTGGCGTTGCATCCATTCCTGTTTCCGGGCCCTCAGGGTGGGTAGCGCCCGGTGTGCAAAAAAGCAGGAAAAGGGGGAATGTCACGGCGCAGAGGATGCGCACTTCCCTGGCACTGGGATTCATCATGGGTTTTTGGCGAAGATCGGGTTAAGGGGAGTTGACACAGCTATTTAGACGGAAAGGGGACACGGTTCCACCGGTTGATGAAGGCATGGGGAATGCCTGGTTGATAAGGAGGGGTCAGGGTTTGTGGGACCCAATGGCTTTTTTTCTTTCCTCAGTTCTACGATAAGCCTCTCCAATTGTTGCTCATCCTCCCGGATACTTGCCAGAATATCCTGTACATCCAATATCTTTTCCATGACATCCGCCCCCTCTTGACTATGGATGCGGTATAATTATGCAAGAATTGTGCAGAAAATTTCAAGTTTTCCGATGGTTTCAAAAATATTTAAATATATCAAATCATTATACCATATTCAGGGAAGGCAGGCGGCCCCGGGAGAAAAATGATTGGTTTTTCATGTAGGTAAATTTTGACACATGTGTCGTTTTAGTGCATCATCCGTCCCTGAAAACCAGGGCAAACGTTGGCCTGGACTTGGGGGTTTCTTCCGGTTTTCAATAATTAGCCCTTTACGGTTTAAAGTGTAATTGGATATAGTACAAGGATGAAAAAAGAGAGCGAAACAATCTACCTGCTGGATGGGAGTTCTTATATTCATCGGGCTTATCATGCCATCAGAAACCTGCAAAACGCGAAGGGGTTTCCCACCAATGCGATTTTTGGGTTCACAAAGATGATTCTCAAGCTTCTTTCGGACAAAAAGCCTGATCGCCTGGCCATTGTTCTTGATGCGAAAGGTCCGACGTTCAGACATGAAATCTACGAGGATTATAAGGCCAACCGACCGCCTATGCCCCAGGACATGGTGGTGCAACTGCCCTTCATCCGAAAAGTGGTGGAAAATCTCGGAATCGCCATGGTGCAGAAGCCGGGTTATGAAGCGGACGACATCATTGGAACCCTGGCCCGAGTGGGCGAGGCGGAAGGGTTTAAGGTTGTGATCATATCCGGTGACAAGGATTTCAGGCAGTTGATCGGCCCACGAATTTCCATGTGGGATACCATGAAGGACAAAGTTACCGACTACGAGTCCCTGAAGGAAGCCTATGGATTCGAACCGGAAAGCTTTATCGATGTCATGGGGCTTTCAGGGGACAGTTCGGACAACATTCCCGGCGTGCGCGGTGTGGGGGAAAAGACGGCGGTGGCGCTGGTGCGGGAATTCGGAACACTGATTGGGGTTTTTGAGCGGCTGGACGAGATCAAAAAAAAGAAATTGAAGGAAACCTTGTCTGTATCACGGGATGCGGCGCTCCTGAGCCGGAAGCTGGTGACCATCGACCGTTTCGTTCCCGTCCCCACGGATCTCGAAAAACTGAAAGTGGGGGAGCCGTCCGGTGGGGCATTGGCCGATATTTTCAAGGAGTTGGAATTCAGGGACTTATGGGACCGTTTTGCACCGCGGCAAGAAGCGCTCCCCACGGAATATGAACTGTGCTTGAACATGAATGACGTGAAAATCCTTGCGGACAGGATCAGATCCGCAGGACTGCTCGCCATCGATACGGAAACCACCGGCACGGATCCCATGCAGGCCGGGCTGGTGGGTATCTCTTTTTGTTTGAAGGAAGGAAAGGGGGTCTATCTCCCCCTGGCCCACCATTATCTGGGGGTTCCAGAGCAGGTCCCCTGGGCTGAGGCAAGGGATGTTCTAAAGGAAGTTCTGGAAGATGAAACCATTTTGAAGGTGGGACAGAACATCAAATATGATGCCTGCGTGTTGGAACGGCACGGGCTGACGCTTAAAGGCATTTCATTTGACACCATGATTGCCTCTTATGTGATCAATCCCGGTTTGCGCCAGCACAACCTGGATGCCCTGGCACAGCGCTATCTGAACCATAAGATGATCGCCTACCAGGATGTGGTGGGAAAGGGAAAGAAAGCGCGTGGCTTTTCGGAGGTGTCGCTGGAGAAAGCCTGTGAATATTCCTGTGAAGACGCGGACATGACCCTGCGATTGAAAACGATTCTGGCGGAAAAAATCAGGGCTGAAAAAAACGAAGCGCTTTTTAAGGATCTCGAAATGAAGCTCCTGCCCGTGCTCCTGGACATGGAGATGACGGGCATCAAAATTGATACGGCGCTTTTTGAGACCATGTCCTCCGACTTTGCCTTGGAGATAAAAACGGTGGAAAAGGCCATTCAGGCCGAAGCGGGCATGGAATTCAACCTGAATTCTCCGCAGCAGCTGGGAAACGTGTTGTTTGAAGTCCTGGAACTTCCAGGTGGAAAGAAGACCGCCAAAACCAAACGGTATTCCACGGATGTCAAGGTCCTTAAAAAACTCGCAGAATCCCATGAAATTGCAAAGAAGGTCCTCCGTTTCAGGTCCCTGGCAAAACTGAAATCCACCTATCTGGATGCCCTGGTCAGGATGGTGAATCCTCAAACGGGGCGGGTGCACACCTCCTTCAACCAGACGGTTGCCGCCACGGGTCGCTTGAGCAGCAGCAATCCCAACCTGCAGAATATTCCCATCCGGGGGGATGCGGGAAGAAAAATTCGAAAAGGATTTGTGGCTGACAAGGGGAAGGTTCTGGTGGCGGCGGATTACAGCCAGATCGAACTGCGGGTGTTTGCCCATTATTCCCGGGACCCTGCGTTCATGGCGGCCTTCGAAGAGGACCAGGATATCCACACCCGAACCGCCCGGGAGGTATTGGGGAATGAAATGTTTGAAGTTACACCGGAAATGCGGCGCATTGCCAAGGCCATCAACTTCGGTATCATCTATGGCATGGGACCTCAAAAGCTCGGTGAAGAGCTGGGGATTTCCACGAAGGTGGCCAGAGATTACATCAACGCCTACTACGATCGGTACCGGGGTGTGAAACGGTTTAAGGAAGAGGCCATTGAAGCCGCGGTTAAAAAGGGTTATGTTACCACTCTTTTCAATCGCAGGCGCTATCTGCCGGATATTTCCCACAACAATAACAGGATCCGTTCGGAAGCGGAACGGATGGCGGTTAACACGCCCATTCAGGGAACGGCGGCGGATTTAATCAAAAAAGCCATGATCCAGATTCACAACCGGCTGGCGGAGGAGCGTTTCCAGGCCAAGATGCTTTTGCAGGTGCACGATGAACTGGTTCTGGAGGTGCCGGAAGAAGAGACGGACCGTCTTATTTCCATGATCCGGGGAGAGATGGAAGGGGTTTACCCGTTGCGGGTTCCCCTGAAAGTGGACGTCAACAAGGGTCTCAACTGGGATGAGGCGCACTAACCACAAATGGCCAATTTGCCCGATTTCTGCGTCAGGCTCAAATTGTAATCCTCGGAATACTAAAATGTATTCCTGCGGTTACAATTATCGCCTTCCTTGAACTCGAACAAATTTTCTCATTTGTGGACGGAGACTAACACAAGGGTAATTATGTCGTATATTTTCGGACCGGTCCCTTCAAGGCGGCTGGGCCTGTCGTTGGGGGTGGATCTGATCCCTCACAAAACCTGTACCTTTGACTGCCTTTACTGCGAAGTGGGCAGAACGACGAACAGGACCATCACCAGCGGCCCGCTTGCGCCAGTGGATGAAATTCTGAGGCAGCTTGACAAGAGGCTCATGGAGTGCAGGCCCGATGTGATCACCCTGGCAGGTGCAGGTGAGCCGACACTTCATTCTGAAATCCACCATATCATTTCAGGCATCCGGGAACTCACCGATACCCGCATCGTAATTTTGACCAACGGATCTCTTTTCTGGGATGAGGCGGTCCGGCAACGGGTTCTGGGGGCGGATTTGATTATGCCCACGTTGTCCAGTGCCGTTTCAAGCACATTTCAAACCATTCATCGCCCCCACGGTGATCTGACCCTGGATGGAATTGTGGATGGCTTGAAACAGTTGAGAATGGAGTTTCGCGGTTTGATTTACCTGGAAGTGATTCTGCTTTCGGGAATCAATGATACGGATGAAGAGGTGAGGGCCTTAAAACCGCTGATTCAGGAGATTCAACCGGAAAAAATTCAACTGAACACCGTGGTACGCCCGCCGGCGGATTTATGCGCCAAAGCCCTTGACAGTACGAGACTGGAAGAGATAAAGCTCTTTTTTGGGGAACGCGCGGAAATTGTGGTGGATATCGGGGCTGAAAAGGGCACCAAAACACGCGACACGAAAGGGGATGGGCTGCTGGAAATGGTCAGAAGAAGGCCGCTTCGCACAAAGGATATGGCCAATTCCCTGGGGTTAACCGTTGGTGAAGTGGAAGCCATGGTCAAAGGTTTGCTCATCAAGGGGCGTCTTCGCCGGCAGGACCATTCGGGCGAGATATTTTATATGAGCAACGAAATGGATCGAGGCTAAAAAAGAGGAAACGTGGACAGAGAGATATTCTTTGCGGGGATCGATGTGGGATCCGTCAGTCTGAACGGCGTTGTGATCAACCGGGACCGGGAAATTGTCTACGAAGCGCCCTACGAGCGACATCTGGGCAAAGTAAATGATCGGGTCCTGGCGCTCATTGAGGGATTCTACCGCCGGTTTGGCGAAGATGGTATCAGGTCCATTTCATTTACCGGAAATCACGGCAAAAAGCTGAGCGAGCGGCTCAATACCCCATACGAATTTGAAACCATCAGCCAGGTGCTTGGCACCCTGTGTGTAAAACCGGATGTGAAAACCATCATCAGCATGGGGGGGCAGGAGACGGCCCTTTTCCAGATCAACCATAATCCGCAATCGGACTGGGAGCTTTCCTATTTCAACACAAACGGTCCCTGCGCCTCGGGTACCGGTTCATTCATTGACCAGCAAGCCCAGCGGCTGGCCACCGCCATCTATTCCAAGGAGGTCAACACCAGCCAGGATCAGCTGGACCGGATCCTCGGAGACTTCATCTCATTGGGGAAAAAGAGTGTTAAACCTGCCAACGTGGCTTGCCGCTGTACCGTCTTTACAAAATCGGATATGATCCATCTTCAGAACCGCGGTGAAAAGCTGGAAGATATCATTTACGGCCTGCACGTGGGTAACGCCCGGAATTATATGAGCACCATTGTTTCCAACCGCTCCCTCGAAGCACCGGTTGTCTTTGTGGGAGGACTCTCACTCAATGAACTGCAAGTGAAAGCCCTGAAATCATATGTTCCGGATCTGGTGGTGCCACCCTGCAATACATCCATCGGGGCTCTGGGCGTGGCCCTCGCGGCACTGGATGCGAAGATTCAAAAGGGTTTGGGAGATGATGACGGCCCCCTTGATTTGTCGCTGCTCAAAATGTTGGCATCGGAGCAGGGGGGTGATGTGCCGGTGGCCACCAAGTTGGTGATTCAGAAAACCAATTTTCCGGAAACCAATGAAATTGAGAAGCCTCCCCTCAAAAAACGTCAGAAAGTTTTTCTCGGCATCGATATCGGCAGCACCACCACCAAATACGCGCTGATCAATGAGGCCCATGAAATTGTCGGCAAAAACTATGTTCCCACCAAGGGAAAACCCATTGAAGTGACACAGGAACTTCTGAAGGGGCTGCTGGATGGAACAGAAGGTGGAATGGAGATTGTTGGTACGGCCACTACGGGTTCCGGTCGTAATGTGGTGGGCGATTTCCTTGACGTGGACCTCATCATTGATGAAATTACCGCTCATGCCAGGGGAGCGGTGGAAATTGACCCGGAAGTGGACACCCTTTTCGAGATCGGGGGACAGGATGCCAAATATGTTTCCATTGCCAATACCTATCCACTGGATTTCGATATGAACAAGGTGTGCGCAGCAGGTACCGGGAGCTTTCTCCACGAATTGGCCAACAAATATGGCATCAGTATTGTGGAGGAGTTTCAAAATATCGCCCTTTCATCGGATGCGCCCGTTAAACTGGCCGAGAGGTGCACGGTGTTCATGGAATCGGATCTGGTGAGCTACCACCAGAAGGGCGTTGGCACCAGGGATCTGATTGCCGGGTTGTGTTATGCCATCGTCTACAACTACCTGAACCGGGTCGTTGAAAAAAGGAAAGTCGGAGAGCGCGTAATGTTTCTGGGCGGCCCATCACTCAACAAAGGGGTGGTGGCAGCGTTTGAAAATGTTCTGGGACGAGGCCTCATTGTGCCCCCGCATCGTGAGGTGCTGGGGGCTTATGGTGCCGCCATCAGCGTTCACGAGCGCATGCGTATTTTGGATGAGAAAAAATCCGGTTTCAGGGGACTCAGAAGCGCCATTGAGGACCGCATGGCCCATGCGGAAAAAATCTGCCGTGCGGACTCCCGGTGCCACAATCAATGCAAGCTCAAAATTTATGATTTTGACGGGCGTAAAAGCATCTGGGGGGGGGAGTGCGGTCGGTATGAGCTGACCCGTAACCGCGGTGCCAGGGAGACGAACTTTTTTGCATTGCGACAAGAGATATGGGAGACGCATATGGCGGGGGTTTATGAAACCCTGTCGGAAAAACCGCTGTTGCGGGTGGATGGCCGGCCTACGGTGGGGTTGCAGCGGGCGTTGTACGGTCAGCAGGACGCTGTTTTGTGGGCGCATTTTTTCGACCGTTTGGGATACCGGCTTGTTTTGACGCCCCCCACCAACGCGCACCTTTCCAGAATCGGCATCGAAGCCATGACGGCGGAAACCTGCTACCCGGTAAAAGTCTCCCATGGACACGTGAAAGAACTGGTGGATAAGACGGCCTTTCTTTTTCTCCCCAGTGTGGTGGACATGGGGAAAAGCCGGGACAAGGAAAAGGGCTTTTACTGCCCCATGGTGCAAAGCAATTCCTACATGGTTCGCATGGCCCTTGACCTGAACATGAGAAACGTTTTAAAGCCTGTGCTCCATCTCAAGTATGACGTGGATACCCTTGCCATGGAACTGGCCGGGCAATTGCGGCCAAAATTGTCGCTCTCATTGCATCAGGTGCGGGAAGCCCTCTACTATGCCCGTGGTAGGGAACACCAGTTCCAGAAAGCGATTTATCAGAAAGGGTCTGAGATCCTGAAATCGCACCCCGCTGGTAAACCGCTGGTGGTTGTGACCGGCAGGCCTTACAACCTCTATGATGAACGATTGAATCTAAGACTGGGGCATCATCTGGCGAAAATCGGTGTTAAAGCGGTCCCCATGGATTTTATGGATGTTTCTTCGGTGGATCTGTCCGATTTCCCGTCCATGTACTGGGGACTGGGGGCTAAAATTTTGAGGACGTCGAAAGTTGTGGCGGCAAACCCGGATTTTTTCGGTCTCCATCTGACCAATTTCGGATGTGGTGCGGATTCGTTCTTGGAACATTTTTTCCGGCATATTATGGGGGATAAGGCCTATATGATTCTGGAACTGGATGAGCACAGTGCCGTTGCGGGGGTTATGACCCGGTTGGAGGCGTATAAAAACGTTATTGACAATAGTATTCAAAAAGCGCGGTTGGAAACTGAAGAACCGCGAAAGCTGGCCAATTGACCATGGAAAGCAGCAATGTCCTCAATTTTGAGTCTTTCAAGAACAAGGTGGGGCGGTTCGACCTGAGAGAACGAACCTGCCTGATTCCGGAAATGAATCGGCTGGGCTGCCATCTTCTGGCGGCCAGTTTCAGGAGTTTCGGCATACGGGCCAGGATTCTTGAGACTTTTCAGGGAATGGACCTGGGGCTAGCCCATACTTCGGGAAAAGAATGCTTTCCCTGCCAGATAACCATGGGGGATATCCTCCACTTCATGAAGCAGGAAACGGACCGCCTGGGAGCGGAATTTGATTCTGACGCCTATGTCTATTTTATGCCGGAAGCGGATGGTCCGTGCCGTTTCGGCATGTATAACAAGTACCAACGGATTGTTCTGGACTCTTTTCCCGGTCTCAGCGGGCTCAGGATCGGTGCATTGACCACTGCGGACGGGTATTCCCTATCCGGGATCATCGAAGAGGAACGGGTGACTGATCTTCGGAAATCGTCTTATGTTGCCCTGGTTGTGGGGGACGTCCTGGACCGGCTGTTGTGGCGGGTCAGGCCATACGAAAAGGAACCCGGGTTGGCGGACCTGGCGGTCGAAAAATGCCTTGAGTACCTGGTGGATACTTTTGAGCGTTTCGGGCAAGGGCTGCAGTTTGATGAGATATTCGCGCGTCTGGAAGCGGTCGTGAGAGAGGTGAAATCAGTCATGGACCCAGAGATCCCCCCCAAGCCGCTGATCGGCATGGTGGGGGAAATCTACCTGCGCACCCATGTGAAAGCCAACCAGGATGTGATCCGCATGCTGGAAAAGCACGGAGCGGAAGTGGTCAATGCCTCCGTTTCGGAGTGGGTCAATTTTACCAGCTATGAACGATATAGATCGGCTAAGACAGGGTTACGTTTCAGCCTGAAGCAATTCAAATTCAACCGGTTGAAAGATCATTTGAAAGACCTTTTCGCCTATGGCGGGGATCTTTTTTACCAGGAACACCGGCAGAGACAGATTTATAAGAGGGTTTCAGGGCTCATTGACCTGGCAAAGGACCACAAGGTCAGCCATTTGGAAGATGTGCTCAAAGAACAGGATTTGTACAGTTTTGACCTGGGTACGGAGGCGTGTTTGAGCATTGCCGGCATGATGGAATATGTTCGCGAGGGGTATAACGGCCTGGTGAATGTCTACCCGTTTACCTGTATGCCGAGTATTACCACCAGTGCCATCGTGCGGCCCCTCATGAACAGGTTCAAGGTCCCTTATCTGGATACCCCATATGATTCAAGCAGTCAGCCGGGTCGAGAATCCGCTGTTCGTACCTTTATGTACCAGGCTGATCAGCATTTTAAACGTCATGGAAGGCATGTTATCAAATGAGATTTGGATTTCGAAAATCAAATGACGCAAAGGCAAAGTCAAAGGAAATTGTGCCCCAGGAGACCGACGGTCAAAAAGAAGGGGCCGCCCCGGCCAAGACGGGACGTGGAAAAAACAAATCAAGGAGAAAATCGGTGGGACTTGCATCAAAGATGCTGATTAATGCCGTCGAACTGGAGGAATTCCGGATTGCGGTCATCAAAGGGGGGCGGCTGGAAGGGTTTTACATTGAAACCGCCGCCACGGAGCAGAAAACCGGAAATATCTATAAAGCGGTTGTGGAGAGAATCGAGCCGAGCCTGCAGGCATGCTTTGTCAATTTTGGCAGTGAAAAGAACGGGTTTTTGTCCGTCACGGATATTCATCCGGAATATTATGCCATGGACCCCGATGTCAAAAAAGAGACATCCATGCCCCGCATTGAAAAAATTCTGAAAAAAGGACAGGAGCTTCTGGTCCAGGTCACCAAGGAGATGCAGGGGCACAAAGGGGCGCAATTGACCACCTATCTCTCTCTGGCCAGTCGGCATCTGGTGCTGATGCCCGGGAGCAAGGGCGGTATTTCAAAGAAAATCGAAGATGAAGAAGAACGTCAGCGACTCAAGTCCATCATGAGCCAGTTCAATTTCCCCGAAGGCGTTGGGTATATTGTGAGGACCGCGGCGCTCAAACAGAGTAAACGTGATCTTTCAAGGGATCTCAACCGGCTGCTCAGAATGTGGAAAAACATCAAGAAAAATGTCCAGGAGGCGTCTCCTTTGACCCTGGTCCACAAGGAACAGGATGTTTGTCTGAGGACCTTAAGGGATTATTTTACCAGCGAAATTGCCGAAGTGCTCGTTGACGACAAAGAGACCCTGGGCAAGGTGAAAGACTACATGAAGATCATCTCTCCCCGGCATCAGGGTCGGGTGAAACTTTTTAAAGAGAAACGTCCTATTTTTTCACAGCACGAAATTGAAAAGCAGATTGAGACCATCTATCGCAATCGGGTGCCGTTAAAATCCGGTGGTTCCATTGTCATTGATCCCACTGAAGCCCTGGTGGCCATAGACGTAAACTCGGGTCGATGGCGAGCGGGCAAGCAAGTGGAGAATACGGCATTTAAAACCAACATCGAAGCCGCCGAGGAGATTGCCCGCCAGCTTCGCCTGCGGGATATGGGTGGATTGGTGGTGATTGATTTTATCGACATGCGGGAGAAAAAGCACATCCGGGAAGTGGAAAAAGTGGTGCGGGATAAGGCCAAAGAGGACCGGGCCAAAATCAGCGTTTCCCATATTTCCAAATTCGGTCTGCTCGAACTGTCACGGCAGCGCCTCAGACCTTCCATCGAATCGGTGAGCTATGAAACCTGTGGGCACTGCAAGGGGCGCGGGATTGTGCCTTCCGTTGAAACCGCCGCCATCTCATTTCTGCGCCGCATCCGCATGGGATTGAGCAAGAAAGGGATTTTGCAGGTAAAAGGGGTGCTTTCCGAAGACGTGGTTGACTATCTGCAAAACCGGAAGCGGAAAGACCTTGCTCAAATGGAATCACGCTATGGTCTGGAGATCATCCTGCAGAGGGACCCGTCACTTTCGCCCGACGGGGGCATTCTGGAATTTATCAAAGAGGAACGCAGCTAAATCCGGGGTAGATATTGTTCAATAATATTATTTACTTCATCGTTGTTTTACTGATTTTCAACGTCAGTTACTCCGATACCTCCCCCGATGATTCGCTGCTCTTTTCCGCCACTGGACTTCTGTTTTGCTGGGTGGCTTTTGCCGGTTACTGCCGCCGGTGTTTTTACCGCTTTCACCGACTGCTTGCGTCCGGCGAGCCCGCCGGAAGCATACTGGCGGAACGATACGAGCGACTGACCCTGCGGCTTTCCATTCTGGCCATAGTGCTGTTTGCCGTTGCCATCTATTTTTTCAGCCTCAAGCAGTGGCTTCTGACCATCCCCGGTCTTGGGGCTTTCTCTGTATTGCAGGGCCTCTTTGCCATTGTGCTGTTTCTTTTCTACCTCGGCACCATCTGGTATTTTGCTTACCCCACGTACCGGGTACTTTTTCGCGTGCATGTCACCAGACGCAGTTTTGTGTTGAGCAACATTCGATTCAATCTCCCGGTCCTGTTTCCATGGTTTGCCTTGACCCTTGCCTATGACCTCCTTTCCCTCACGCCATGGGCATCTTCCAGCGAATTTTTGAACAGCCTCTACGGCCAGGTACTGTTTTTTGCCGTCTTTTTGTCTCTGCTGGCGGTGGTCATGCCAAAATTCATTCAATACTGGTGGGGGTGCCAGCCCCTGGAGACATCGGAGAAGGGGAGACAACTGGCCGATTTTTTAAGGGGGAAGGGGTTCCGATACCGCCGCCTGCTCAACTGGCCCATTTTCGAGGGGCGGCTCCTGACGGCGGGCATTATGGGGATTGTGCCCCGGTATCGGTACATCATGGTGACCGATGCGCTCATGTCCGCACTTTCCATGGAAGAGTTGGAATCTGTTCTGGCCCATGAGATGGGCCATGCCAGGTACTTTCATTTGCTCTTTTACGTTTTGTTCTTTGTGGGGTTCATGGTGATTTCATTCGGGCTATCGGATGTATACATCTATATTGCGTATGTGTGGTCTCCTCTGGCGGATCTCATTTCAGAAGACGACGCCCGGTCCATGACGCTTTTCTATCTGTCGGTAGCGGTCCCCATGCTGTTGACCCTCTTGATCTATTTTCGCTACATCATGGGCTTTTTCATGCGCCATTTTGAACGCCAGGCCGATCTTTACGCCGCAACGATCATGGGAACACCCGCATTCATCGTCAATGCCCTTGAAAAAATTGCCTACCTGAGCGGAAAATCCCGCGATGTTCCCAACTGGCACCATTTCAGCATCGGGCAACGGGTCGCCTGCCTGTTGAAAACCCTGGAGGTCCCCCGATTGGCCCGGAAACAAAACCGTTTTGTCTTGATCTCCTTCCTGGTTTACCTGGCATGCATCGGAACCTTAGGCTATTATCTGAATTTCGGCGACATCAAGAGCCATATGGCATACGATCTGGTGAGCAAGGAACTCAGTCGCAAACTGGATGAACACCCCGGGGATATCCGTCTGGCCATGAACCTGGCCATGGTTTACCAGCGCATGGGAAAAGAGGCCGAGACCATGGCCCTTTATGACCAGATTACCCAGTGGTCTCCCCACCAGGCGGTGGCCCTGAACAACCTGGCCTGGATGCTGCTGACGGCAGAAAACCCGCTTCTAAGAAATAATGCCCGGGCGCTGTCGCTGGCGCGAAAAGCCGTGGCGCTTCAGCCTGTCCCCCAGTTCCTGGATACCCTGGCCGAGGCCTGCTACCAAAACGGGTTGACGGATGAAGCCATCCACGTTATTCAGGAAGCCATCAAAGAAGCCAAGGAAAACAGGGACTATTATGAAGCCCAGCTGGAAAAATACCGTTTTCAAAGGAGGTAACTGAAATGACAGCAAAGATTTCCCTGGGGGGATGCTTCCCTCCCATTCCCACACCTTTCGATGGCAACGACAGGATTGACCATGATCGCCTGACCGCCAATCTCGAGCAATGGCAGAAGACGCCACTAAGGGGTTTTGCCGTTCTGGGGTCCAACGGCGAATCGGTCCTGCTTAAGACAGAAGAAAAAGTGGAGACCTGGCGGACAGCGGGGAAAGCCATTACTTCCGACCGGCACTTTATTGCGGGGACCGGCCGCCAATCCACCAAGGAGACCCTGGAATTGACAGAGAAAGCGGCAGTCGCGGGTGCCAATGCCGCCATGATTGTGACGCCCCATTACTATAAACCCAGGATGGACCACACGGCCCTGTGCGCCCATTACACCTTTGTGGCGGACCGATCTCCCATCCCCATCATTTTGTACAATGTGCCCGGGTTTACCGGCGTTGATCTGGAAGCCCGAACCATCATCGAACTGGCGGAACACCCCAATATTATCGGACTTAAAGAGAGCTCGGGCAATGTGGTGAAGATGGGACAGGTGGTGCATGCCGTGGGAGACCGTTTTCAGGTCCTGGCGGGTTCGGGGAGTTTTCTGCTGCCGGCCTTGTCGGTGGGTGCTGTTGGGGGTGTCATGGCCCTGGCAGCCGTGGCCCCGTTCCAGCTCCAGAAAATCGTGGATGGTTTTGCCAAGGGAGCGCTGGAGCAGGCGCGGGAAATCCAGCTCGGGCTCATTGCCGCCAATGCAGCTGTCACCACCGGTTTCGGCATCGCCGGGCTCAAGAAGGCCCTGGATCTCATGGGCATGTATGGCGGTCCGGTACGTGCTCCCTTGCGGCCACTGGACAAGAGCCAGAGAGACGAATTGGAACAAATTTTGAAAAAAACCCGTGTTCTGGAAGGGTAGGGAAAGTGAGAACGGGTCGCCCTTTATACATTCATATTTAGCAATTCGCTCCTCTCGTATCGCAGTGATACTTGCAGTTGGCACTGAAATTCCCAAAGTTTCTCTTGACAAAGCCTTGGCGTCTATTCAAATTGAGATATTAAACATAAAATTTCAGATAGGTATTTCATGGATTATCTTAAATGCTCGCATGGAGAACCGATATGAACATTGAAACATATTTTGAATTCTTGGCGCCGGATGACATTCGAATTAAAGGAACACGCATCGGAATTGAAACAGTTCTCTATGAATATATTTATCGTGAGCAATCACCAGAGGACATCGTTAATCTGTTTTCCTCACTGGCATTGGAACAGGTATACGCGACCATACTATATTATCTGAAAAATAAGGAAAAAATTACCCTATACATGGCCGATTGGTTGGCCTTTGGCCAACATATGAGAGAAGATCAAGCCAAAAACCCACCTCCCGCAGTACTTCGATTGCGTCGGTTGAAACACGAGCGTCTGCAGGAGGGTGTGAGCGTATGAGTCAGATACGCTACCTGCTGGATGAAAACCTTGCGGCTCTGTATCGGACAGAATTTGGGAAACGAGAACCTACCATGATAGTGTGGAAAATAGGTGACCCCGGTGTTCCGCCAAAAGGAACCTCGGATCCGAAAATTCTTTGCTGGTGTGAAGAGCAGGGATTTGTCCTGGTTACAAATAACCGAAAATCCATGCCGGACCATTTGTCAGAACATCTGGCGACGGGGAGGCATATCCCGGGGATTATCGAACTTAATCCAAAGATGGGAATAGGCGAGACAATTGAAGAACTGGCTCTGATTTGGGAGGCTTCAGATCCAAATGAATATCAGGATACGATCCTGTATTTGCCGCTTACCTAATCTGACCGCGGGGCAAATCCCTGACCAGTTGACCCATATCATGCAATTCATTCACAACCCCTGGATGTTTGTGTCATCGGCATTACTGGAAAACCCCTCACCGGCGTTTTGCCATGCAGGGTTGGATTGGGGAAGTGTCCTTGTTACGTCGATAAAAAAATGTGCTTTTGAAAAGGAAATTCTCGAATACCGACTGAACTCCTTTCCTGTCCATCTGGTGGATCTTCTGCCGATTCTGTCTCAAGCGTTCGTGGCGAGCCCTCGTTCCCATGCTCTGCGTGGGAACGTTTCCAATGTTTACTTCCCGGGCAGGGTATAGGTCGCGGTGACATCAATTTTCTGGTCCCCTTTGTATTCACCGCCATAAGGTTTGGTTTGCTTTCCTTTGAGGGATAAAGTGCCTTCGATGCCATGAAAACGACCGGTTCCTTTGATATATTTCCCCTTGCCTTCGGTAACAGGAAGCTTTTCGCCGGGCGGTATTTCAAACTTGCCTTCTACTCTTGCAATGGTGGTTGAACCGTCATCAAAGGTAAAAAGTGAATAGCCTTGAAAAGTCCCCTTACCTCGGTTGAAGTCAATCGTTCCCCTCAATATTTGTTTCGCCTTTTCTCCATCTTCAAACAACACTTCACCCTGCCTTTCAAACAGTCCAACAATATGCCCCGGTGTATCCAGGATGGGAATATATTCAAAACGGGTGATCTGATTGTTGACTTTAAACTTCCGGGTTTCGGCACTTGCCTGCGAAACAGGTATCAAGAACCAAGTGAAAAAGATCAGGGCCATACTTGAAAGCAATAACGGCTTGTTGATAATGCATTTGTTATTTCTACCAATCGTTGTCATCTAATTCCCTCCATTTTCTTAGTATGTTGAGGTATCTTTCTGATGAATCCTTTTTCAACAAAGAGATGCTTGAATTTTCATTACCTCCTTTCCTCTTTGAATTGAATTTGAATCATTTCGCGGCCTTTGTCTTTTCAGCTGAACCTTTACCGTTGACCGGGCCCTCCGGGTAATCCCCCAATTCCCAGGTGGAGGGGCCAGTCTGCCCGGTCTGATCCACGAACAATTTCATGGCTTCGGCCCAGGGGATGACTTGCCCGCCCTTTTCGAATTCCGGCTTCCAGAATTTCGGGTTTGCGTAGCCCCCGCTATCGACGAATTTCTTGTAGTCCCGATTGGTCACTTCCGTGCGATCTATGAAAAACTGATCCAGCATCATACCTTTTGGGTTAAACCAAATGCCTCGTAATCCTATTTGAAATTTTCCGCGATCAATACCGATGCTCCCTGCGGGAACACTGTTTTTCTCATACAGATTCCAATGAAATTTCAAGGGATCACCATAGTTCGACTTTATCAATTCTTTCTGTTTAACGGAAAACGCGTCTCGCAATAAGACGGAGGAAGCGAGTTCTCGATCGTGGTAGCCTTCTTTCTGAATACGCCATCGGTGCATGCCCACAGGAACCCGAACTTTATCAATGGGTGTAACCCCCAGAACGATCCATTTTCCATTCACATCTTTGTAAGGCTTGTAGGAAATTTTTGCCCCCGAGGGCTTGGTATCAATGTTGATATCATTGGTGGCATCATCCATATAGATCTTCAGGGTCGGATCATCAGGAATGATGGATTGCGTTTTTTTTGGCCAGGTCTTGAGATCGCCCCCTTCGGTGTACTCGGATTCAATGTAATTAGGGTTGGTGTTCCAGTTCCCAGTCCACCACGCGCGCGATGTCTTTTCGATCCCCAAGGCTTTCCTTGAGTAGCCGCAGAAGGACCACTTCCCGCTTGAGCCCCTGCACGCGATCCGGCTGAAAGCAGAATTTAAACACATGCTGAGTGCGGGTGTTCACATCAGTTGCCAGCCAGATTTCCCCGAATCCTCCGGTCCCCAGATGAGTGCTCAGGATCCAGTCAGGCCGATCCGATATAGAAAGTCCTGCCGCCGGTCGCCATCCTAACGTATCTTCTTCCAGGGTGGTGACCGCCCGTTGCACTTTCTTGTTTCCCGGCGGCGGTTTGAGAGGCGCTGCCCCTTCGATGCCCACTTCTCCGATGGGAATAAAATCATCAAAATCTAACCAAAAACCCCATAAATTCATCAATGTGCCTAAAGCCATATGGTGGATAAAAGAACACCCGCTCTGCAGATCGATCTACCCATTTCCGCTCAAGGCTGTTTTGGGTAAAAAGTAGGGGATCCAGGGTTAGAACAGAGCCATTCTACATCTGAAAAAGAAACAATACCCGCCACTTATTTTCTGCAATTTGATGTTGACTTTGGGGTCCGAGCGAACTAATTAAAAAGCAGTTATTCAATTGACGATTGCTTCTAAATCCTAAGCAAGCGCTCAACCCTCTACTCTCATTAGCCCAGCATAACCATGAATACTCAACAACATGCTTCCATCGGAATCGACCTGGACCAGTTCAAGCTGCACTTGAAACTTCCAGGGATCGAGGTGGTAAGTTTTCACTTCGATACCTTTCCCGCCGGTTTTCAAAGTGATGGGCAGGAAAAAGTCCTATGACGATACATCTGCCAGGGTGTATCGGTTTGAGCAGAAGACCAAAGATGCCTGGGCCAATCTTTTTGAGTACGCCGGGAGAGGTGAAGTTGGCCACGCCCCTGGCGTTGTCCCATAGACTGCGGACCTTGGATGAGCGTCGCAGGCTCATGCTTCCGGAAAGCACTCTTAAAACGCAGGCATATTCCCTCGGACGAAGGAAAAGAAGATGAGTAAATACTTGGTTGGGTCAAGGCCGATCAGATTCGGACGCTTGACAAAAGCAGACTGAATTAAATCAATCGGCATGTTGCAGGAACATTATATTCAAAAGATCGGAGATGCCATGAAAATCCATCTCGACTTTTTCTGACCGAAATGATTACTTTCTTATGGATGTTCAATCGGAAATGGAGACAACAATGGTCGATTTGCGATGGGGTATGAAACCCAATAAAGCAAAAGCAATTATGTTGGCCAAGCGTCAATTGGCCGAATTCGTCTGTGATGCCGTAAATTTGGAAGGCTTAAACTTCACATTGCCCGAAATTCAGACCCTGCTGGATGGCATAACCGTGGGAGGGCACAAGCTGTCGGATCAACAGATTGCACTGAATCAGGGTGCCGCATGGCGAACGCTCTTTGAATGGATAGAACAGGATGCGTTTGGGATTACGCCTGAAATGGTCTGTGCACTTCATGCCATCGCCGGTAAGGAAGAAGCTTTGGAGTGGGGGAACTTTCGTTCCGGTGGGGTCACCATCGCCGGCACTGATTATCTGCCGCCAAAAGCAACATCATTGCCCAAGCGCTTCATGAAGATGACCGAGAATGTACCCAATACGGTGGATATATACGACCAGGCTATCCACTTGTTTCTGACCATGGCCCGGTGTCAGTTTTTCTACGACGTCAATGAACGCATGGGGCGCTTCATCATGAATGGGCACCTGCTAAATAATGGATATCCTGCTATAAATGTCTCCGCTAAAAGGCAGTTGGAGTTTAATCAATTGATGTTGGATTTTTACGAGGCAGGCGATATGGTGGCCATGAACATCTTTATACGCTCTTGTCTGGATGATAGAGTCATAAAGATCATGAAAGAGGAATAGAAGATCATTGCTGTAATCCGTGTTTTTACGCGGGTTTATGATTGAATCATTTTCACCCCTTCCTATTATTAAAAAATCATTAAGATTTTCAAGAACGGTTTAGCTCCTTTTTCAGGCACTTGATGACAACATTATATATTTCCGTGAGGTTGGCTCTGGTGTTGAGAATGTTAATGAATTGCGAGATGGATTGATGCTCTTTAAAGTTGTGTTTTAAGAGGGTTACGCGATCAAGGGTTTTTTGGAAATCCTTCTGCAAAAGGGTCTGACCCAATTTTACCAATATTCGCGGGTCATCTTCCACGGCCAGGGCAAAGTCGAAAACATCCCGTATGGTAAAATTGCTTCCGCGATATCGGATCTTTTTCGCAATGATTTCCGCAGGCGTTTCCACATTGATTTCTTTCCCTTCGAAATTGTAGCCAAAAAAACAATTTTCAGAGATAGCGGCCGCAAGGATGAAATCGATTTCTCCCTCCTGCCTTATCAACTTCAAGTAGTTGCCCGGGAATTGCCAATCACTTGAAATCCGTTTTGTACGTGGATCTCCGGCAATGGTTTTCAGCCCTCGTGGATCTTCCAGAAAAATATCAATATCATAACTGACCCTGTGATTCAGGCTTAAGAAGAGACCGGTTCCGCCGCCCAGTGTCCAGGGTGTTTCAAGATCAGATAAAACGGGCAATGCCAAGCTCAGCAGCTCTTCCCATTGAGAGGTAGGCCATTTCCCGGATCCAGCCGGTAGTGTTTTCATCGGCATACTCCTCTGCCTTCCATATTTTCTGGGCTTCCATGAGCTCTTTGAATGTCACGATCCTCGAAAGTACAATTTCGTGAATCAAGCCAACAGGGGTTTCCAGAAAAAAACTCCAAATGTGCCCCTTCCATTTTTCGTTCGTACAGAAACCCTTTATACAGGCAACAAAGGTGCCTTCGTCGATTTCAACGGGCACGGATACATTGATGTGTAAAAGGGCCGCTTTCAAGGGGCTCATGATGTCCTCCGTTCTGCACGGATGGTTTCAATCTACTTTCAAAGTACTCGATAACACAAATCATTTATTTTATGAAAGCCCTTTTTGTTTTCCGTTGAAAGATAAACAAAAACGTTCACTTGCTTTTGAAGTTTGTTGTTGACTTTGGTGGCCGAGAAAACTAATTAAAAAGCGGTGATTAGGTTGACAATTATTTCTGAATCTAATGCAAAGCTCAAACTTTCTGCCCTCATTAATCCAACATAACCATGAATACTGAACATCATGCTTACATCGGAATTGACCTGGACCAGTTCAAGCTGCGCCTGACCCTTCCAGGGTCCGAGGCGGTAAGTTTTCATTTCGATACCCCTTCGCGCCGGTTTTACCTGTCTGTGATCGCTTTGGTGGCGGAACAGATGATGCGGCAAGAAAACAGTGCTGCGTCTGTGCCGCTGGAAGATCATTCGGAGGTCCTGGCGCTTCTAAACGAAACGGTTGGTGGATCAGCCGGCTCTTCAGATAAGAAAAAACTGCTGCCGCGCATTTACCGGAAATGGAAGAGCGCCCTTCCGGATCTCGAAAACGCGCCGCTGTTCAAGGTGATGGGCCGGAAAAAGACCTATGACGAGTCATCGGCCTGGGTGTATCGGTTTGACCGGAAGATCCAGGACGTCTGGGCCAATCTCTTTGAGTACCAGGGAAGTGGGGAAAAGGTAAGATTACGGTTCTCGGTTGAAAAAGTCGGGGTTGGACCGAAGGATATCGTTATCGTTTATGGGAATGAAAGGGATACTGAAACGGGCAGGGCCTGGGACCGGTTTATTGAATCCCTTGCGCCTGATGTCAAAGACGGGACCCCGACGGATGTTGAAAAGGATCAGAGAGGGAAGATTGAATCGGAGCGCAATGTTTCTTTTGAACTTAAATCCTTGCTGCAGGAACCGGGTGATATCGAGAAAATACCGCTGAAAACCCGCCTTGAATTGATTGCCCGACTGGCCATGACGCCGGGCCACGTTTCCTCGGGTCGTCCTGAAAGTCCGGGTTCTGCTAGAAAAAGCACGGCGAAATCCGAAATGAGTTTCCCTGCCGATCCGGAAATTTCAGAGAATCTTATCGGGGACATCTTCAACACGGGAAACGACAACCTGTATTATGCCGCGCCGGAACTTCAGGACGGCCGTTCCCCTTCACCCCGGTCGGAGGTGTATGCCCTTGGGGTCTTGCTCTACCAGGTGGTGGTGGGTGATCTGTCCCGTCCCCTGGATGCGGGTTGGAAAGAGACCGTAACCGATGACATCCTGCGGGAAGATATTGCCGCCTGTGTTGAAACGCTGCCTGAAAAACGCCTGTCTTCACCCATGGCGTTAACCCGGCGACTCCGTACCCTGGATGAACGCCGAAAACTTCTGCTTCCTGAAATGACGCTGCGAACGCAGAATGCCTTCCCCAACCGCCGACGAAAAAGAAGGTGGATCGCCTACGGGTTTGCCATGGCGGTCATTCTGGCCCTGCTGGTGCTGCCGGTCCTTTATTACCAGAAGATGAACCGGGCGGAAGCCGCCAGAAAAGCGGCTTATAAAACCAATCTGCCGAAAATCCGGGAGCTGCTGGAGGAAGAAAAATATGTTGCGGCGTATGGACTTGCCAAGAAAACCGAAGAAATCATTCCTGAAGACCCCACCCTTCAACGGCACATCACTGATGCCACCAACACCCTGAATATCGAAACTACCCCACCAGGTGCAAAGGTCTCCTATCGGCCCTACGAGGACCTTGACGGACCGTGGATGGATTTGGGTGTCAGTCCCATCAAGAACGTCAAGGTGCCCGTTGGGATGCATCGTTTTAAAATTCAGAAAGATGGATTTGTAAATAGGGTCCTGACCAAGCCGGTCAAGCTCAGGGGTGGGTTGGCGAAAAGGTATGAAGAACTGGAACGGAAGTCATGGCGTTTCAATTTGTATGAAAAAGGTATTCTGCCTCAGGGGATGCTCCCCGTCGATAGCGGCACCATCACCATGGCTTTGAATCAAATGCCTCCGGGCAAAGTCTGGGTGCCGGTGGACCGGTTTTTCATTGACGAGACGGAGGTGACCAACCGGGCCTACAAGGAATTTGTGAATGCAGGCGGATACAGTGATCCGGTTTACTGGGATCAGGCGTTTGTAAACGACGGGCGGGTGATACCTTGGGCTGAAGCCATGGGGAAATTTGTGGACCGAACGGGGCGGCCGGGTCCGTCCACATGGGAGTTCGGCAACTACCTCAAGGGCCGGGATGAATACCCTGTCTCGGGCGTCAGTTGGCACGAGGCAGCTGCGTACGCCAGATTCCGTGGCAAAAAGCTGCCCACCATTTACCACTGGGTTCATGCTGCCTTTCCCAGAGCTGAGAACCTCACTCCATTGTCCCCTTTGATACTGCCCCAGAGCAATATCGAAAAGAAAGGGCCGGCTGAGGCCGGCAGTTTCCCGGGAATCGGTTCCAGCGGCGCAAAGGACATGGCCGGAAACGTACGGGAGTGGTGCTCAAACGCCGTTGGTGAGAGACGATACTGCCTCGGGGGGATGTGGGAGGATCCCGCATACATGTTCACAGAGGGCATTGCGCTGTCGGCCTGGGACCGTTCTGCGGGAAATGGATTCCGGTGCGCACTCTACCCCAGGGACGCTGCCGTGCAAGATGAACTCTTGAAAGACATCAACCTGGGGTTCCGCGACCCTTATTCCATCCCCCCCTATTCAAAGAAAGCTTTCAGCGCCATTAAAGCCATGTTTGCCTATAAGCCAATCCCTCTGAACCCCGTGGTGGAGTCCCGAAAGAAAACCGCCCGGGGTTGGGTTCGTGAAACGGTGAGCATCGATGCGGCCTATAACGGGGAGCGGCTCATCCTTTATCTGGATTTGCCCGCCGGCTGCAAGCCCCCTTACAAGACCCTGATCTATTTCCCGGGCGGTAACGCTTTTAAACAAAAAACGTTTTCACGAAACTTCATGTGGGAGCCGTGGGACCTTTTTCCGGAGAACGGCCGGGCTTTGGTCAGTCCCTCCTATGCGGGCACCTATGAGCGTGGAGGAGGGGACGCCACCCGGTTTGCGAAAACAACCCCTGTTCAGCGTTTCCGCCAGTATTTGAACGATTTGCGAAGAACCATGGATTATCTGGAAACCCGTGAAGATATCGACGGTCAAAACATTGTGTACATTGGCGTGTGCGTCGGAGCGCTTTTTGGCCCCATTTTCGCCCCCTACGAAGAGCGGATCAGGGGGCTCGTCCTGGTTTCGGGGGGAATTGCGATTTCGGCTTCGCGACCCAAGCCAAAAGGCCTTGTGCAGCCTCTGGTGACGGTGCCGGTTCTCATGCTCAACGGAAAGTACGACTTCGCGTTTCCTTTGAAAACCCACCAGTTGCCCCTCTTTGAACTGATCAGCACCCCACCGGAACACAAAAAGCACGTCATCTACGACTGCGGCCATCTGCCGCTCCCCCGCGCGCCCATGATGAAGGAGATTTTCGACTGGCTGGACAAATACCAGGGACCGGTTGAATGTGGTTCAAATGGCAAGACTGTGACCCAATTGCAAAAATGAAACGGCATATGGCCAATGGTTTCAAACACCGGCCATATGCTCACATTTCTACCAAATATAGACCAACTATCTTGAATCCAATTCTAATCCGATATGCCCCACCAGTACATAATATTACGGGTGGCCTCGGGGAGGTTCGCGTATAGTGATCGAAACAGGGTTTGCACGTCGTTGTCAGTGTACTCTTCGGTGCCCATGCTGATAAGGGGGGCGGCTTCAGAGGCATCCCACAGAATCCGTTTGGGGCCGTCGGTGGTTATGGACCATTCTTCCCACAGGGGCAGGTCCCCGCCGTTGGGATCGTTGTTTCGGTGGAAATTGGCCACATACTGCATCATGGCAGCGGAAAGGGCCTGACGTCCCGGTGTATCATGGCCGGGTGAAAAGGCCGCTCCGTAAAAAATGCTGTAGAGAGAACCAAAAAAGAAGGGGAGGTCGGTTGCGTGGGCGGCACCCCAGGTAAACTGGTATGGGCTTCCGTCTTGCCCGTCCCATTGCAGCAGATAGGCATAGACCGCCTGATCCGTATTGGTTTTGAGAGCCCGTGCCAGATCGTCTACAAAGTTGACCCGCCAGTCCAGGCTGCTCCATTCGTTACAGGCTGAATAGAGGTCACGGTCTGCCTGCTGAGGGAAGATATCCCCCAGTGTGACCTCATCCTTGGTGACGACGGTTGATTCCGCCACCAGATGGGGAACCACCACTTTGAACTGATCCACCCAGGTATAGGGACTGGAGGGGACCGGCTCCGTGACGCCATATTGGGGATTCATGTAGGCGTATTTCACGGGGAAGCCAAATAATGGCTGGAACATTTTCATCTCGTCGGTATTACATCCCAGTATGATGGGAACCTTGTTGTAGTTTCCGGACGCAAGTGTTCCTGCCATGGTATCATCAGGGATTACGTATCCGTCCCTGAAAGCTGCGGAATGGACGGGTGAGCCGGAAACATTCCAGAAGCCCTGTACCAGTTGGTCGGCGGACTTGCTTTCAAGATACGCTTTCACATCCCCGCCGGGAACCTCTGTCAACCCATCAATTTCGAGAAGTCGGTTAATAAATGCATCCGCATCGGCTTCACCTTTTTCCACGGTTCGCAATTTCATACCGCCGCTCTGGTGTAGGACTTTGTGAAAGAGACCTTCCCCCAGTGGCGAAATGACCAGGCCCATGGCGTCATGGGCGCCTGCGGATTCGCCGGCCACCAGCACATTTTCCGGGTTTCCACCGAAGTTCTTGATATTGTTCTGAACCCACTCCAGCCCTTTCCGAATGTCCAGGAGACCAAAATTCCCGGAGTCAGCTGCTTCGTCATCCGCGGCACCGGTTCGAAGGGCCGGATGGGAAAGCCATCCCAGTGTTCCCAGACGGTATTGGACAAAGACCACCACCATGTTGGATTGATTGGCGAGCATGGATCCCCAGTAATTCATGGCGATGCCATTAAAATTGTTTGAACCGCCGTGAATCCAGAAGTAGACCGGCAGATCCGTTTCATCGGTATCCGGCCGCCAGATGGCCAGGATGAGGCAATCCTCGCTCCCGATGGGCCCTGTTTTTTCAAGGGCTCCGGTAATCGGTTTCCTTCCCATCTGACTGCACGGGACACAATCGGTAGTGGCTTCAAGGGACTGAAGAACACCGTCCCAGGGTTCCGGGTCCTGTGGTGCTTTCCATCGGAGGCCGTTTTCCTTTGTGGGGGGCTTGGCGTAAGGGATGCCCAGCCAAGCCATGGTGTCATTGGCAAATGAAATGCCGGATACCTTGCCGAACTGGGTTGACTTGAGGAACCTGTCAACAAGTGGTGCGCTGCCGTTGTCTGAATCGCTGCAACCCATTATCGCAAATATGGGAAGCAGAAGGATGAACAATCGTAGTCTCTTTTTCATTTACATCTCCTTTCGCCAATAAGGTTTTCAAATTGACCTAATTCTACGGGACTTGACGGATAGTTGACGGTTCGAACCGTCCACGATTCTCATTTTTTTAAGAAATCATGAAATAATTCTTGATTCCCTGACAAATTGATTACCCGCCCGACCCCTGATTTCTCCGAACAATGGCTGACATCAATGCGGTATTGTCCTCTGGAAAATCCAAAAATATCTTTTGACATTCCGGGGTAGAAAGGCATCGTTAATGATCAGGGGAGGTTTGTTATGGCCGCTAAACCCACCTATGAGCAATTGGAGAGTAAAGGACGGGAATTGGAGCAAGGGGAAACTGCGCTCAAACGTGCCATGGAGGCTTTGATTGACAGTGAAAAACGTTCATTCGAGGAGCGGGAACTTTTTCTCAATGAAATGGGACGTATGCCCAAGCCCTATCAAAAGGACAATCTTGAAAAGGGTTTGAGCAAAGCCCTCGATGATTAGGCGGGTAATGTTTCCAGGGGCTGGGTCAGCAGAAAATCTCCTTTTTCCACCCATTCCTTGAGGATATTGGCAATCTCCAGGGATCTCTTGTGGGAAGAAATAGGAACTGATGGTACGTCCTGCCCGTTAACGCGAATCATGCCGTTTTTGAGATCCGCATAGCTGACCCGGGCGAGGCTTTTCCCTTCACCCTTTGGATAATCGTTCCCATAATCAATGACCTGGGTGTAAAGATTTTCATCTGAGACACCCGTATATTGCGCCATTTCCGCATCCAGAATGGGGATGGGAATTCCCAGTCCCACGGCGAGGGAACAGCCGTACCCCAGCATGCTGACCCCCACAACCCACCTGGGATCCATCTGTTTCATGTCTCCGCTCACCATGAGGGTGCCGGAAGGGGTTAAGGGGACGTGGTTTTCGTGCCTTTCAGCGTTGGGGTTATGCTGGGTGCCCGGCGCGACCACATATCCTTGGGCACCGCCCAGAAAAATTCGGGTCCCCATGCCGATGGTCCGGTAGTAAGGGTCGTTAAAAAGCGGACTGAGTTCACCGGCGGTGGCATAATTGGCATTCCCCCCGTTGGGCTTTAAAACCCCCATGTAGGTGTAGATGGTTTTCTTGGTGAGGTTGATGGCGCAATTGTAGTTTTGATAAGCGTTTCTGGGATTGAGCATCATGGCGTAGGGAAGGTCCGAAAGGGCAACCTTTTTCTTCACATGGGTCTTGGGGTAGCAGTCGGTGCCATAGGCGGTGGCACGGAGTTCGACCTTTTTACCCGCCACCAGATCGTGGAGTACGTGACCGCCACCGTATTTGAACTGGCCCGGATGGACCCCGTTTAACGGATCATCCTCCTTAGGTTCCGTGGCCCCGATGTAACAGTCCACAGCTGCCAGACCGGCGTAAGCAGGTACGCCATTCAGAAACGTGGTCGCGGCTTTAATGCCGGGTTTGGTGTGTCCGAAATTAATGAAGGCCCCGGAGGAACACATGGGAGAAAAGGTTCCCGTGGTGACCACATCCACTTCCCGGGCCGCCTTTTCAGTACCGTTTTTCTTAACGATGCCGACCATTTCATCGGCCGTAACCACAACGACCTTCCCCTCTTTAATCTTCTTGTTGATGTCTTCGATGGTTTTGGAAACCTTTTTTTTCGCCATTTGCAATTGACCTCCCCCGGAAATTAAGCAGTCGTGTGAGGGCGCACCCTCAGGAGACTGGAATCGCGCGACGGTGCATGATAAGGTTTCTTTCCACACTTGACAAGAAAAAGTTGTTTCCCTCCTGGGAATCTTGACTTTCCCCAAGCCTTGAGATAACAATATCGTCATACAGTCCTTGTAAGGGCCTCGGAAAAAATTAAATACACAACCTGGCTTGTCCTTTGGCCCGTCTACAGCGTTGCATCCACCGGCACATATCCACTAATATGCACTGGTGGATGCGCCTTGTATACAAACCAAAATACGGCGCAATTTTGCGCATTTAATTTTTGCCGAGACCCTGAGGAATCAGCCGGGGCCTCAAAACCATCCGCATCGTTTGTCCTCAGTAAAAACTTTTCAGGTTTTCTGGAATCAGGAATATGGGAATACAACTTAATTCAGGCAGTTTGTCCATTGAAACAGAGGGGCCATTTTTCTTGATTGCAGGACCCTGCGTTATCGAAAGTCAATCCACTGCCCTCGAAATCGCCGGCTTTTTGAAAGAAGTGGGTGAAGAACTCAATATCCCGGTCATTTTTAAAGCCTCTTACGACAAGGCGAACCGGACCTCTTTGACGTCGTACCGGGGCCCTGGTCTTGAAGAAGGTCTCCATATTCTTCAAGAGATCAAACAGCAGACAGGATTGCCCGTCTTGTCGGATGTGCATCATATGAGTGAGGTGGAGAAAGCCGCCCGGGTGCTCGATGTGATCCAGATCCCGGCATTCCTGTGCCGCCAGACCGATTTTATCGGGCACGTGGCGAGATTTGGAATTCCTGTGAATATCAAGAAAGGCCAGTTTATTTCCCCTCTCGAAATGGGGCCCATTACGGAGAAAGTCATCGCCGCCGGAAACCGGAATATTCTCATTACGGAGAGAGGGTTTTCCTTCGGCTATAATAACCTTGTGGTCGACATGAGGTCGCTGGCCATAATGGGAACGCTGGGTTTCCCCATTGTGTTTGACGCCACACACAGCGTGCAGTTGCCGGGTGGCGCGGGGAACAGTTCCGGTGGGCAGCGGGAGTTTGTGGGGTGCCTTTCAAAAGCGGCAGTGGCGGCAGGCGCAAACGGCGTTTTTATGGAAGTTCACCCGGATCCGGATTGTGCCCTGTGTGACGGACCCAATTCATTGCCCCTCACGGATGTAAAGCCTCTGGTAAGAATGCTCAAGCGTTTGCACGGGACCGTTCGGTCATAGGCGCCTCACCCATCAACGACCCCCGGTGGAGTAGAATCAAATGGAAGGCAAGGCTGTTGGAATAAAACTACTTTTCCTGGATGTTGACGGGGTTCTGACGGATGGCCGTATTACATTGACCGAAAATGGGGAAGAGATAAAGTCGTTTGATGTGAAAGACGGGTTCGGGTTGAAACTCCTCATGAGAGATGGGATAGAAGTTGTGATCGTTACGGGACGAAGGTCCCGGGTTGTTGCCCACCGCGCCAGGGAGCTGGGAATCCGTGAGGTATATCAGGGGATCTCGGACAAGCGCCTTGTCTGCAGACGATTGATTGAGAAAAGAGGCCTCCATAAATCGCAAGTGGGTTCTGTGGGGGATGATTTGCCCGATCTGGCCATGTTTCTAGAATCCGGTTTGTGCATCACCGTGGCGGATGCCGTCAGGGAAGTTCGGGAGCAGGCGGATTTTATAACAAGCAAAAAAGGTGGCATGGGCGCTGTCAGGGAGATTTCCGAATGGATATTGAAATGCCGTGGGCGGTGGCCTAGAATTGCCTTTACAGAACAAAGCAGGGGTTGATATACTGCGGCTCGTTCCATGAAAAGTTTTGTGAAAAGACATTGGCCCCTTGTGGGAGTTGGCATTTTACTTCTGTTGGTGGTCTTCTACTTTGCAAAGGCCGGCAAGGATTTTGTGAAAACCGCCGCCTTGCTGAAGGACGTTATTTCAGGTGAGGGTGTAAATCTCAAAGATATTCACTATCGCCAGGATGATCCGGATGAAAAGATAAAGTGGGTTCTGGACGCGAAGGAAGTTCGCTTCTCTGAAGATAGAAAGACCATTCATTTTTTTGAATTCTATTTGGAAGTGGAAGCGGAGGGGAGACCCGGATTTTCCCTGAAAGGCGAACGAGGGGTTTACCTCAAAGATAGCGGGAAGATTGAGCTGTGGGGAAAATTGGACGGGACTTACGGGACAGAATATCGGTTCCTTACGGAGTATGTGGTGATTAACGAGAAGAAAGGCACTGTGAATAATGAAGAACCGGTGGAGATATCGGGTCCACTTTTTACGGTGAGGGGAAAGGGCCTTTTTGCCGATCTTTCAGAGAAGAGGATCAAGATTTTGTCAGATACGGTGACAACCATTGACCGGGAAGCGGAGGCAACTGCATCCCCATGAAACGGTTAACAGCTTATGCGGTTTTTGTGTTGACGGGACTGCTTTTAATGTGGGTGTTTTCGGGTCCGGCACTTTGTGCCAGCCCCCTGAAAAAGACGCAAAAAGAAGCCCAGGGCCCCATGGTGATCAAAAGCAAGACCCTGGAAGCCGATGATAAGAAAAAGAGGATTACCTTTGAAGGCAATGTGGAAGCCAAACGGGATGATTTCACCGTGTTGTGCAACAAGCTGGTGGTCCTTTATGAAAAATCTTCAGAGTCAAAAGAGAGCGAAGATGTTTCGGCCAGTATCGATAAAATTATTGCCACCGGGGCTGTAAAAATTATTCGCGCCGAGGGCGGGGTGGCCACCGGGCAAAAGGCGGTTTATTACCAGAAGGGTGAAAAACTGGTTCTCACGGGAAAGCCTGTTGTGAAGCAGGGCGAGGATTTTGTTGAAGGCGATGTGATTACGCTTTTCCTGAAAGAGGATCGGAGCATTGTGGAAAGTGCCAAAGACAAGAAGGTCCGGGCGGTAATTTTCCCAAAACAGGAGAAGGGAAAGGGGCCGTGAACGCGGCATCCGAAAGACTGGAGGCCCACGGTCTGGTCAAGGCCTATGGCGGTAAACGGGTCGTTGACCGTGTAGATGTGGCGGTCAACAGGCAAGAGATTGTCGGGCTTCTGGGTCCCAATGGGGCGGGGAAAACGACCACTTTTTACATGGTGGTGGGGCTCACGCGGCCCAACGAAGGTCGGGTTTTCCTGGACGGCATGGACATCACCCGGGACCCCATGTTTCAAAGGGCCAGGAAAGGTGTCAGCTATCTGGCCCAGGAGCCTTCCGTCTTCCGTAAATTGACCGTTGAACAGAACCTGCTCGCCATACTTGAGATGTTGCGCGTGCCGGCGCAGGAACGGAGAGAGCGCCTGGAGAGAGGCCTCAGGGAGTTGAGCATTGACCACCTGGCCAAACAGAAGGCGTTGTCCCTTTCGGGTGGGGAGAGACGAAGGCTGGAAATATCCAGGGCCTTGGTAACCGAACCCAGGTTTATGCTTTTAGATGAGCCCTTTGCAGGTATCGATCCTCTGGCCATCAACGATATTCAGCAGATTATACGCCAGTTGAAGGAGAGGGGCCTGGGCGTTATCATATCGGACCACAATGTGCGTGAAACACTAAACGTTTGTGACAAAGCCTACATCATCAATCAGGGACGGATCATTGAACAGGGTTCCCCGAATGACATTGTCAAAAGCGAGTTGGCACGAAGTGTCTATCTGGGCGAAAATTTCAATCTTTAGAGAGTTGTTTTCCCCAAATTTTTTAATTTGTTATGGCATTAGAACTCAGACAATCTTTAGGCCTTACCCAGCAGCTTGTGATGACCCCCCAGCTGCAACAGGCCATCAAGCTTCTTCAGCTGTCAAGGCTTGAGCTCCTGGAAACTGTTTCCCAGGAAATGGAGGAGAACCCCATCCTTGAAGAGCAGAGCCAGGAAGAATTGGAAGGGGATGATGGCGCGGGAGCAAAAAAGGAGGAAAAGGAAAAGGCGCTGCAGGAATCCCAGGAAATAGAATCTGAAAATCCTTCGGTAGATGATTCCGGGCCGGACCCGGACTCCCCCTCACTGCCCGAAGTGACGGTTGAGGAGCGGGTGAGGGAAGATGTGGATTGGGAAAACTATCTTTCGGAGTACAACAGCGGTTATTCCGAAAGTTTTTCTGAACGGCACTACGAAGAAAAAGATGCGCCTTCCTTCGAGAATTTTACGGCCACCAGAACCGATCTCTCTTCACACCTGCTCTGGCAGTTGAACATGAGCAATCTGGAAGACGAAAAGAAGGAGATCGGGGCGAATATCATCGGCAATCTGAATGACGATGGATATTTGGATGCCACCGTTGAGGAAATATCTCTGACCACCGGTCTGTCCATTGACCATGTTAAGGTGGTTCTGGATCTGGTCCAGAATTTTGATCCCGTGGGGGTGGCGGCCCGTGATACAAGGGAATGCCTGTTGATACAGGTTGCATTTCAGAATCTCAATGGGACCCTGGTGGAGAAGATCATCAAGGATCACCTCAAGGATCTGGAAGAAAAACGGTACCATCGGATCGCAGATGAGATGGGCGTTCCAATTCAGGACATACTGACAGCGGTTGCTGCCATTCAGGAGCTTGATCCCAAACCCGGGAGAATTTATGCGGCTGAGGAAACCATTTACGTAACCCCAGACATTTACGTGGCCAAAATGGGGGACGGCTTTGAAATCATTCAAAATGAAGACGGCTTGCCGAAATTAAGGATTAATGCCTATTACAAGCGGATTTTGAAAAACAGGCGCCGGGTATCCGATGAGACCAAGGCATACATTCAAGACAAAATGCGATCTGCGGCATGGCTCATCAAGAGCATTCATCAACGTCAGAGAACATTGTACCGGGTCACCGAGAGTATCGTAAAGTTCCAAGAGGAATTCCTTGACAAAGGCATCGCTTATCTTAAACCGCTGGTGCTCCGGGATGTGGCCGAAGATATCGAAATGCACGAATCGACCGTCAGCCGGGTGACCACCAACAAATATGTTCATACACCCCAGGGACTTTTTGAGTTGAAGTATTTTTTCAACAGCTCCATCAGCCGGGTGAATGGGGATGCGCTGGCATCGGAAAGCGTCAAGGACCAGATCCGAAAGCTCATAAACGCAGAAGACAAAGCCAAACCCCTCAGCGACAGGGGGATTGAAAATATGATGCGGGAACTTAACATAAAGGTTGCCCGTCGTACGGTGGCCAAGTATCGTGAGGCCATGGGAATTCTACCATCCAGAAAGAGAAAGGAAATTCGAATCAGTTGAGGCGTAGCGGCGCCGCAGGGCGCCATGTTAGGTTTGCCGGAAGGGTTGGTTCTTTTGTTCACACCTAGAGATCCGGAGGGAATTTTATGGACATAACAGTGACATTCAGGCATACGGATCCCATAGAGAGTTTAAAAGGCTATGCGGAAGAGAAAATTTCGAAAATCAAAAAGTATCTTGATGTTCCCCTGGAGGCGCACATCGTTTTGAGTGTAGAGAAATTCAGGCACATTGCCGATGTGACGCTCAGCCTGAATGGGACTCGAATCAAAGCGGTTGAAGAAACCGATGATATGTATTCGGCCATTGATCAGGTGATGGATAAGGTGGAAAATCAGGTTAAGAAACACATTGGTAAAATAAGAAGACACCGGGGGGAGAGTGCAAAAGCTGGAGAGAATGCGCTGGATGAGGCATTGGACGAAGAGCTTGAGGAATCTGTTGCCATGTCTCCGGACGACTTCTCCATCGAGGTGGAAAAAATGGTCGCCAAGCCCATGGACCCTGAGGAAGCCGCCATGCAGCTCATGTTGCTTCCGCAGGATTTTTTGGTGTTTCGAAGCGCTAAATCGAGAGAAATTAACGTTATTTTCAGGAAGGGCGATGGAAACCTTGGTTTGATTGAGCCTTCGGGCTGATCAGTTTTTTGGGTGAATGGTTTACTTTTTTTGGTTTATGTGATGAGACTTTCTGAAATTTTAGCCATAGAGAATATTATTCCGGAGCTTAAGGCCAAAGACAAGAAGGGCGTTTTGGCAGAGCTTGCTGAGGTGATCGCAAAATATGATGCGAATATCGATAAAGGAATGCTCGTAAAAGTGCTGGTTGAACGGGAACACCTGGGCAGTACGGGAATCGGTGACGGGGTCGCTATTCCGCACGGAAAACTGAATGCGGTGACTCAGCCCATTGTCTCCTTCGGAAGGAGTAAGAAAGGGCTTGATTTTGATTCAATGGACGGCCAGCCGGCTTTCCTCTTTTTTCTTCTTCTGGCCCCTGAAAATTCTTCCGGTGTTCATTTGCAGGTTTTGACCAAAATTGCGAGGATTTTGAAAAGCAGCACCTTTAGAAAATCGCTGATGCAGGTCAAATCTCGAGAAGAGATTTACCAGACAATTATTCAAACGGATGGAGATGTCTGAAATCCTTTTTATGGATGAGGGCTTTTTAAACCATGGTAGGATTGCTGATTATTTCACATTGTAATCTGGGGCGGGAATTCTTAAATGCGGCAGAACTGATTGTGGGAAAACTGGAAGCGGCGGATGCCATTGCCGTTACCCAGACAACCGAAAGTAAGGAAATTCTCCGGGACATATCAGACAAGATCAAATCACTGGATCAAGGGCAGGGCGTGCTTATATTGACGGATATGTTCGGCGGCACACCGTCAAACCTCAGCCTTTCATTCCTGGAAGATGAGATGCTTGAGGTTCTGACCGGGGTCAATCTTCCCATGGTGATGGCCGTTGCCAGGGATCGTAGTCGTCTGACACTGAGCGAATTGGGTGAAAGGGCGGAACAAGCCGGTAAGCGAAGCATTGCCCTGGCTGGGAAACTCTTGAAGTCTGAATGATACGGGTGCCACGCGTTGAGGCATGGTCCCTGAATGACGGCCGATTTGTTTGTACGTCATTAAAATAACGTATTCAAGCATTGGACAAGGAGGTTCCAAAATGGCTTTAAAGGTGGCTGTTAACGGTTTTGGCCGCATTGGAAGAATGGTTTTCAGAGCCGGATTTCACAATCCGGATATTGAACTGGTTGCCATCAATGACCTGACGGACACGGCGACCCTGGCGCACTTGCTGAAATACGATTCGGTTCATGGCGCCTTTGGGGAAGAGATATCAAGCACGGAGCGTTCCCTGATCATCAACGGAAAAGAAATTGAGATTTATTCTGAAAAGGATCCCTCCAAGCTGCCGTGGGGTGAATTGGGCGTTGAAACGGTCTTTGAGTGTACGGGGCTTTTCAGGGATCGGGAAAGCGCTTCCGGGCATTTGGATGCCGGAGCTGAAAAGGTGATTATTTCAGCCCCCGCCAAGTCCCCCGACATTACAGTGGTGATGGGGGTGAACGAGCAGGAATATGATGCCAAGACACACCATATCGTATCCAATGCCTCTTGCACCACCAACTGTCTGGCGCCCGTGTGTAAAGTTTTGCTGGACCATTTCGGCATCGAAAAAGGGTTGATGACCACCACCCACGCCTACACCGGTGATCAGAGGCTACTTGATTTTCCCCATAAGGATCTCAGGCGGGCCAGAGCCGCCGGGCTTTCCATGATTCCCACCACGACCGGTGCGGCAAAAGCCGTTGCGCTGGTTCTGCCCCAGCTGGACGGTAAATTGAATGGCATGGCCATCCGTGTTCCCACGCCCAATGTTTCGGTTGTGGATCTTGTGGTCCAGTTGACAAAGCCCACCACCGCTGACGCCGTCAATCAGGCCATGGAAGCCGCATCCAAGAGCTCTTTGAAAGGGATCCTTGCTTATTCCGATGAACCCCTGGTGTCCATAGATTTTAATGGCGCCGCAGTATCATCAACCGTGGATGGACCCTCTACCATGGTGATCGGGGATATGTTGAAAATTCTGTCCTGGTACGATAACGAGTTTGGCTATTCCAACCGGATGGTTGACCTTGCGGTTTACATGGCCGGCTGCTAAAGAGGGTCGTCTGCATACGATTTCGGACCTTTGAGATACACGTTGCTTTTTATGTTGCAGGGAGGGATGTCAGGGAAATGTTTGAAAGAACGCCAATGATTGCCGGGAACTGGAAAATGAACCTGAGCGTTGAAGAAGCCGTGGCACTAACGGAAGCGGTAGGTTCAGGGATCGGGAATGTATCGGATGTTGAGGTCCTGGTGGCCCCACCGTTTACACACCTTGCCGCTGTGAAAAGGGCCATTGACGAATCCAGGATTTTCCTTGCTGCACAGAACATGCACTCGGAAATGAGCGGGGCCTACACCGGAGAGATTTCGGGAAGGATGCTTCAGCAGGCGGGTTGTACCCATGTGATTCTGGGCCACTCGGAAAGGCGAACGCTTTTTGGGGAAACCAGCGAAGTGGTGAACCTCAAGGTCAGGGCGGCTTCGTTTCTCGGGCTTATTCCCATCATTTGCGTGGGTGAAACCCTTGAGGAAAGGGAGTCCGATCGGACGTTTGAGGTCATTAAAGAGCAGTTGGATGTGTCCATGGATAATTTCAGGGCGGATCAGATGATGCCCACCACCACCATTTTGGCCTATGAGCCGGTTTGGGCCATCGGGACGGGAAAGACGGCTACGCCTGAGCAGGCTGAGGAAGTGCATCAGTTCATTCGGCTATGGATTGAAAAGACCTTTACCTCCGGGGTTGCGGCACAGGTCAGGATACTTTATGGCGGAAGCGTAAAACCTGAAAATGTTAAGGCGCTGATGACAGAACCGGATATTGACGGAGCTCTGGTGGGGGGGGCAAGCCTCAAAGGAGATTCTTTTGTGCCGCTTATCCACTACAGGGAGGCATAGGAATCAAAGTTTTTTGTTGCAAATTAAAAACTAATGAATTATATCTCTCTGATTAATCGTTTCGTTATTTATTATTTTATAAGAAAGAGGGCCTTGGATGTTCCCCGTTTTGATCATATTGCATGTTTGTGTGTGTGTGGCGCTTATTTTAATTGTTCTTCTTCAGAAGGGAAAAGGGGCCGGAATGGGCGCTGCTTTCGGGGGATCAAGCCAGACGGTTTTCGGCAGCACCGGTGCCACCTCTTTGTTGCATAAAGTTACGACCGCCGTCGCGGTTATTTTTATGCTAACCTCCCTGGGGCTTTCCATTTTTATTGGAAAGGGTGCCAATACTTCGATCATGCAGGATGTTCAACCGGTTGAACAGACTTCAGAAGCCCCTGCCCCGGCAGCACCGGCAAACGACAGCACGCAAGGCAAACAATAGTCAGGTTTATTGTGCCGAAGTGGTGGAACCTGGTAGACACGCTATCTTGAGGGGGTAGTGGGCTACGCCCGTGCGGGTTCAAGTCCCGCCTTCGGCACCATAAAATCAATTCCTTAACGGTCTCAGTAACTTACTGGGGCCGTTTTTCTTTATATGCGGAAATATGCGGTTCCCGTCCCATGCCAGGAATCCAATGTCCATAAATGTCCACCGTAATTGAGATCGAACTGTGCCCCAATTGCTTCTGATTCATTTTCATAACCCAGACTGCCTTTCCAGTCGAAGGATATCTAACATCCTGCCGGTTTTCTCACTTAATTGGATACGTTACAGATTTTCTTTGAGAATATTGACCACATCCTGCTCGGTGACTTGACGGGGATTGTTGCTGATGAGTTGACCGGCGCTCAAAGCTGCCCTGGCGATCCCCTCAAAATGCACGGCATCGGCGCCATAATCACTTAATTTGTAGCTGATGTTCAGATCATGGAGCAGGTCCTTTACGGCTTTGACGGACAAGAGGGCTGCTTCATGATCGGGCATGTCTTCGATGTCTTCACCAAATGCCGCCGCAATATTCATGAATTTATCCGGGTTGGCAATGCAATTGAATTCCATGACCCAGGGGAGGATAAAAGCGGTGGCCAGGCCGTGGGGCAGGTGGTACTTGCTTCCGATGGAGAGCGCCATGGCATGGTCCAGACCGTTCTGGGTGTTGCAAAACGCCATGCCTGCCAGGCAGCTTGCGTTCAGCATATTCTCACGGGCGGCGGTGTTTTGTCCGTTGGCATAGGCCTGGCGAAGGTTTTTCGCGATCATGGTGATGGCTTTCAGGTTAAGGGTATCGGTGAACACCGAGGCGCGCACCCCCACATAGGATTCAATGGCATGCACCAAAGCGTCCATGCCGGTGGTTGCGGTGAGGCGGGGCGGCAGATCCAGGGTGAGGTTGGGGTCCAGAAGGGCAACCTTTGCATACAGGTGGTCACTGATCATGGCCTTTTTAAGCCCTACCTTGGGGTCTTCCATGACACTGATGTTGGTGACTTCGCTGCCGGTTCCGGCAGTGGTGGGGATCAGGATCATGGGAAGGCCCGGCCGGGGAATGTTGTTGATGCCGTAATAAGCGTCTGCGGGACCTTCGTTGGTCAGCATGATGCTGATGAGCTTGGCTGCGTCCAGAGCGCTTCCGCCACCCAGACCGATCACCAGATCCGCTTCAAAGTTATCGGTGATCTCCCGGCTGAGGTTGAGCAGGCCCAGGCCGGGATCGGCCTGCACGCCGCTGAAGACAGCGTGGATCACACCGGACCGGTTCAGGGAGTCCGCCAAAGGTGTTACCAGGCCCAGGGCTTCGATCCCCTGGTCGCATACGATCAGGGCCCTGGTGCCGCCCATTTTTTCAACTTCATCACCAAGGGCCTCAATGCAGCCCAAGCCGCTGATGATTCGGGGTACGCTCGAAAATATCTGCATGACCGGATTCCCTTCTTAAGATGAACTGATAATAACCTGCATTTTCAGGCATCGAGAATAGAAGAATATGGCCCCAGGGTCAATATGTAAATAACCAAGAAGTCCCGTTAAATCGTTTTGAGCGATAAATGGAGATAAACAAACTTGACTTTGGATATACGAATGTCTAATATACAAACTAATATTAGATGTTCCTGGTTGTAACTAAAAATCACGTAAGCCCCGGAATAACTCCGGGGCTTTTTTTATTGGAACATAGAGAGAGGTGTTTTTTTGAATTTCAAGACTTTTAATTTCCATCCCGCTGTCGCGGCAGGCGTTGTGGCAGCAGGGTACGAAACCCCCACCCCCATACAGGCCCGTGCAATCCCCCGGGTTCTCGAGAATCATGATATTATGGGAGTCGCGCAAACGGGTACCGGTAAAACGGCTGCCTTTGTCCTGCCCATACTGAATCGACTCATGGGGAAAAAGAGGGCCGGTGTTGGTGCCCTGATCATGGCACCCACCCGTGAACTGGCCGAGCAGATACATCAGGCCATTGAAACCTTTGGTCGCAAAACCCGCCTGAGAAGTGTTACGGTTTACGGTGGGGTGGGGATTCACCCCCAGATTGAGAAACTGAAGCGTGCCGACATTGTGGTGGCATGTCCGGGAAGGCTTCTGGATCACATCAGTCGCCGTACCGTCGATTTTTCTAAATTGGAAGTGCTGGTCATCGATGAGGCGGATCAGATGTTCGATATGGGTTTTTTACCGGATATCCGGCGCATTCTGGCCCGTCTTCCCAAAAAACGTCAGACGTTGCTTTTCTCTGCCACCATGCCAGCTGAAATACGGCGATTGGCAGGCGATATTCTGCGGAATCCGAAAACCGTCCAGGTGGGAACCGTGGCACCGGCGGATACGGTCCGTCATGCGCTCTATCCGGTGGCACATCATTTAAAAACGGCGTTGCTGCTGAAGCTGTTGGGGGACACCACGCCCAGGTCGGCGCTGGTGTTCACCCGGACCAAATACCGTGCCAAAAGCCTGGGGAAAAAGCTTGAGAAAGCCGGATACCGCTGTGCGTCTCTGCAGGGGAATCTTTCCCAGGGTCGTCGCCAGGCCGCATTGGATGGTTTTCGGAATGGTACATATCAGATCCTGGTGGCCACCGATATCGCCGCAAGGGGCATTGATGTCACCCGGGTTTCCCATGTGATCAACTATGATATCCCGTCCACACCTGATGCATACATTCATCGGATTGGGCGCACCGGCCGTGCCACCCGCAGTGGCGAAGCATTCACTTTTATTACCGGGGAAGATAAAGTGATGGTACGCGCCATCAATCGGATCATCGGTGCTTCCATAGAGCAGCGAATTTTGTCGGATTTCAATTACGATGTGGCGCCTTCAGTACCGAAAAGAAAAGGCCCCCGTCCTGTTCGAGGGAGTAAGACCCAAAGGAGCAAACCTGCCCGTGCGTCAAAAGGGCGGGCACAGAGAGGGGCCTTTGCGTGGCTGTCCAATCAGGGGCATGGGAAGCGGCCTGCGTCCGGGCGGGGACTGCAATCCGCCTGAATTGAATAAATGATTTTTTATGTGTTTTGTGGCAGGTCCGGAAACGGCCCTGCCATTTTTTCTGGAAAAACCGATTTGGGGAAATATTTGGGTTTGTCCCCCCCCGAATTTTATGGGGTCGGAGGGATTCTCCGGTTTATTCATCTGCCGTGTCGGCCGCATGTTTTGACAAGAGGTCACATATGGCCTTGTGAACGGCTTCATGGTCTTTGGAGCCCAGAGGGAAGCACAGGTTTCTATCCAGGGCCTCTCCTTTAAATACCATCTGAACCTTTACGGCCGGAATAAAATCGGTATCCCGTTGTTCGATCCCCACCGACACCTCATAGCCGGTACCAGGCTCGTGAGGTGGACTGGCCGGCACGATCTGGGTGGATTGCGGGAAAAAATCCTGCTCGGCAGATTTTTCAAGTGGCACACAGCATATTCCCGCCCCACTTTTTGCCTGTTCAATGCAATGGTTGCAGGAGCTGCAGGCGGATTTTCGGTGATCTCCGCTTTTCCATCGGTTGACCAAATCAGGTTCGCTGATGAAAGGTCGGCACATGGAGATGTAGTCGGCAGTCCCGTCGTCAATGAGCCTTTCGGCAACCCCATAGGATCTTATCCCGCCCACAAGAATCAGCGGGACGCTGGTATTTTTCTTAAAGACCCTGACGTCATCCTGAAAATAGGCCTCCTCCTCTTCAGTACGAATGTGATCCTTCATCAAGTTGGGATTGTTCAGGAGTCCGCCGCTCAGTTCCAGGGCGTCGATCCCCTTTTCAACAAGCATTGCGCCCACCTGAGTGGAATCTTCCAGGGTAAGGCCGTTTTCAACAAAGTCCCGGCAGTTGAGTTTCACCATGACCGGGTAGTCGGACCCGACCACATCCCGGATCTCCCGGGTTACCTGGAGCAGCATCCTGGCCCGGTTGCGGATGTCTCCACCGTATTCATCCGTTCGGTCATTGTACCGGGGGCAGAGCATCTGGCTCAGAAAGAACCCATGGGCTGCAAATATCTGAACCCCGTCAAAACCGGCTCTTTTTGCCCTCTCGGCAGCTTTTCCATAGGAGAAGATCAAAGCTCTCATGTCCCGGTGGGTCAAGTTCCTCACACGGGATTTTGAGAGGTAAGCGCCTCCGTAGCCGAGCTGTACGACGATGTTGCCGCCATTTTCATGGACGGCATCCGCCATGGACTGAAGGCCCGGCATGCATTCTTCCCTGTCGATTCCCAACTGCCAGGGCTGGTGTTGCCCATGGGGGTGGACATAGGCGTGCCCCGTGATGATCAACCCCACGCCCCCTTCTGCAAGCCTGCTCAGTAAACCAATCATTTTCGGTGTAGTGGTGCCGTCATCCGCAGCCATTCCATCCCAGGTGGCTGAGCGGATAAAACGGTTTTTTAGAGCCATACCATTGATTTGAGAGGGTTCAAACAGACGGGTCATACGGAGCGCCTCAAGATGAGAAAATATTTAAACATTGAAGGATGCGCCCACCCCATGTTATCTATCCGGAAAAGCGCTGTTGGAGAGGAGGGCGAACCTTTTGGGGCCAGCTAGACCATCCATGCATTATGGTAGTATGGCACAACTGTCAAAATTGGGCAAGGTTGGCTGATAGATCCATTAATATTTTATCCATTGACATCCCTACCAACATCTGTCTAAAGTCAACGCTCGAGAAACCAACTTTTTACGCTCAAGGCGCTTTATTTTTGGCGCGTAGCTGGGAGAAGGAAATGATCCGGAAGCGTGTCGGTATAGTCCTTTTTAATGATATTGAGGTCCTCGACTTTTGTGGCCCATTTGAGGTTTTTTCGGTGACTCGTTTAAATGAGGAGAGGCGGCGGGAAGAGCCTTCACCATTTGAAGTTTTTCTAATCGCTGAAACCCTCTCTTATGTCACCACAACAGGCGGCATGAAAGTGATTCCGCAATATTCGTTTGAAAATTGTCCACGGTTGGATATTCTTGTGGTTCCGGGGGGATGGGGTACGCGTAAAGAATTAAAGAACCCCGTTATGCTTGAATGGCTGCGTTCGCGAGCTCGTGAAGTTGAGATACTCACTTCTGTCTGCACGGGATCCATGCTGCTGGGATTCGCGGGCTTGATAGACGGGTTGCATGCAACGACTCACTGGCGCTCTTTAGACTGGATGCGGGATTCCTTTCCGGAAGTTTTCGTTGAGGCCAAACAGCATGTGGTTGAGGATGGCCGTGTATTCACTTCGGCCGGCATCTCAGCGGGAATCGATATGGCCCTTAAAGTGGTTGCCAGGTATTACGGTGGGGATATTGCTCGCGCTACGGCTGCGCATATGGAATATCCTTTTCCGGATAATAATGAACGCCGAATAAACCGGTAAACACCCATGAATGTTCAAGCGATTGACCATATCGTTTTGACGGTTAAGGATATTGACGCAACATGCTTGTTTTACGCGCGGGTGCTTGGCATGAACGTCGCGACCTTCCGTGGCAACAGGAAAGCGCTCTCCTTTGGTGTTCAAAAAATCAATCTCCACCCGTACGGAAAAGAGTTGGACCCGAAGGCAAAGGCACCGACTCCGGGTTCCGCTGATCTGTGCTTTGTTACGTCAGTGCCGATTCCTGATGTGATGACGCATCTGACGTCATGCGGCGTCAATTTGATCGAAGGTCCGGTACAGAGAACCGGCGCAAAAGGTCCCATGGTGTCGGTGTATTTTCGGGATCCCGACGGCAATTTGATTGAAGTCTCCAACTACAAACGTTTGGTGGCAGAAACAAAATAGTACCCGCATTCGAGTAAATTTCGACTCCTGGTATCCCCATAGTTCTTGTCCCATGCACCCGAATCAATATCCTGCCTTAAGTTATTTAGCATTTCCTGGACACCTGCTTGATCAGCAACTTGAAAATGGGAGATGCCCCGGCGGAAAGCGGGATTAAAATACTTTTCAGGATATCGCCACGCTGAACAGAAAAACCTGTCTTCCATATCATAGGGAATCGGAAACGGTATGATTTCAATACTGTTGTCTTGGGAAACAACCTTAATTTTATCCACAAGCTGTTGGGTCGTTGGAAAAACTTTCCTTATTCTGTCATAGATTGGACCGAAATACCGAGGCATCCAAAATTCTTGGGTCGATCGTCTTGGATCAGTGGTGAAAGCAACAAATTTCCCCTCAGGCTTAAGCACTCTGAATATTTCAGTTAACGATTTTTCCAAGTTGGCAAAATGGTGCATGGAAAGCGTACAATAGGCAGCGTCAAAAATAGCATCAGAAAGCGGAATATTTTCCGCCGCAGATTTCTTCCATTCAATATTTTTGTGTTTGCATGCTTTTGAAATCATTTCGGCCGAAGGTTCCACGGCTGTGACAAAATGGCCCAGTTCAGCAATTGTCTTAGTATAATTGCCCGTTCCGGCGCCAATATCGATAACATTCGATTCCGCAGGTAAATCAAGACATTCTACTAACAATTTGACGATTCTCTTATCCGGTCTACGCGTGTCATTGTAATCTTTTCCGATGACATCATATTTCGCTTGTTCTGACATTACTAATTTTCCTGCTCACGTAGAATTAAATGGGCTTTGTGAATACTTTTTGTGTTTTAATTTCTTTATAGCCCTGGCTTATGTAGAAAAAATGGGCTGATTCACGAATTTCATTGGCTCGGACACGAATCTTGTTCACTCGTTTTCTCGCCCAATTCTCTGCTTTTTCAACAAGGGTTTTTCCTATGCCCTTTCCTCTATGGCTTTCTGAAACAATGAGACTGACGATCTCCGCATACATGCCTTCGGCCAATCGTGCATCCAATAGAACACAAACACTGCCAATGACTTTATTTTGATTTTCGGCGATAAATATTTCCCCACCGTTTTTATGAATTGCATTTATATTGTTTTCTAAATCAATCAATTCTACCGGGTAGCCAAGTTCTGCCATTAGATTTTTTAATGGCTCAAGATCACTTTCTTGGTATTCGCGATAAATTGGTTTCATGGCTTTCTGTATAATAAGTGGTTATAAGGTTCCGGATACCATCACGTTTGTAATGTTATCCGGCAAGATTATCAATATTTTTCATGTGCTTCATGCTTTTCTCTTTTGAGATTCAAGTTTCGGTGGTAAGGTGCCGGGAGTCGATCTTCAGCGAGGATGAAATTGGATTGGTGGCTCACGGGAATCTGTGCTTCAAGGGTCTTCAATGGACTTGTCTTTATGACTTACGCTGCGGCAGTCCCCGTTCTTCAGAAGGAATGGCAGATGTCCGGCTCGGCGGCAGGCTCCATTGCCAGCGGATTCCAGTTGGGGTATGCGGTATCATTGGTGGCCTTTTCCACCCTTTCTGACAGGATCAGCCCCAAGCTTCTGTACCTGTTTTCCATGTCTTTCTCGGCCCTCTGCTCCCTTTGCTTTGCGGTTTTTGCCCGCAGCTACCTATCGGCCCTCCTGCTCTATACCGCAGTAGGCATTGCCCTTGGGGGGACCTATACAACGGCGCTTATCATACTTTCCGATCGCTATCCCGAAAAACAAAGGGGTATGGCTATTGGGTTCTTTATCGCAAGCACATCCCTGGGTTATGCTTTTTCTCTGCTCTTGAGTGGTATGGCGTTGCCTGTTGGGGGCTATAAGCTCTCGTTTTTTCTGACCTGCCTGGGTCCCCTCGTGGGTTCGATCCTCGCGTGGATCACCCTTTACAGGACCCATGTCCCCCCAGCGAGGCGCCGGGAAGGGCGGACATTTACCAAAGAGGTCCTTGGCAAAAGACCCGCCAGACTACTCATCAGCGGTTACACTTTCCACAGTTGGGAACTTCTCGGGATGTGGGCATGGACGCCGGCCTTCCTTACCAGCTGCTTAGCCATCGGAGGGAAAGGGGGATTGGCTGCCGCCGGACTTGGGGCCTACGCCTCATCGCTATTTCACGGGATCGGTCTAATTGCATCTTTTTCAATGGGGGCCTTATCAGATCGTCTTGGCCGTGCCAAAGTCATCATCATGCTTTCCGGTATCAGTACGCTATGCTCTTTTCTCTTTGGATGGACCATCGGGTGGCCTTTTATCATAATCATCGGAGTAGGCCTCATTTATGGGTTTTCCTCCCTTGGGGATTCTCCGGTATTCTCGGCAGCGCTCACGGAAAACGTTCATCCCGCCTACCTGGGGGCCGCCTTTGGATTGAGGTCCTTTTTAGGATTTGGGGCGGGGGCAGTTTCGCCCATTGTGTTCGGTGTGGTGCTGGATTGGACAAACCCCTCCCCGTCCGCACACATCCCATACACAACATGGG
>JAERTK010000152.1 GCA_016844935.1 Desulfobacteraceae bacterium
AATCCAAGAGTTGTGAAAGTAAAAATGTCTAATTTCAAACGAAAGCGCAGTAACGACAAATTAGAATGCACCAATTTCATGCGGGATGTGGAAATTCTATACAAGAAAGCAGCATGAATATCATTCATTCACGGGTATTGAGCCTTGCCCGGTCCGCGAAAAGCTTTCCAGCCCGGCCTGGGCCTTGGCTTGATCTCCCTCGGGCACGGCCATTTCATGGAAATCCATGCCCATGGCCTCCTCGGCTGTGTAGCCAAAAAGGTTCTCGGCGGCCTGATTCCAGAACATCACCCGGCCTTTTCCATCGATCATGATGAGCGCATCATCAACGGCCTGGCTCATGGCCTTGTTCTTGCGCTCGCTTTTCAGGTATTCCTGCTCTGCCAGTTTGCGTTCGGTGATGTCGAGGATGAATCCGTTATAGATGAGACCCCCTTCAATCGAACGGCTGGGAGACGCGTTGATGCGGATCCATTTGACCTCTCCCCCGGAGGGCTGGATGCGGCCCACCAGGTTCAGGTCCTTTTCGGCGGAGAAGGCCGTGCGAATCTCCTCATGGATTCGTTTCTGGTCCTCCGGGTGCCACTGAAGGCGTTTTTTCCCCTGAATGACCTGCTCCGGCGGCATCCCGAAGAACGCCTCGGACTTAGCGCTCAGGTAGAGATACTCGGGCCGGGCGGCGGCATCAAACCGGGTCTGGATTATGGCCCCCGGCGTGGTGCCGGCGATGGCCTGAAACCGCTCCTCGGCCCGTTTCCGTTCCCCCACCTCCCGGGACAGCCGCCGGTTCCAATAGAAAAACAGGATAACAATAAAAAAAGCCGGTATCAGTATTTTCCACAGAAGTGAATAGTCAAAGCCGTGTTCATATTTAACGGAAACCCAACGGTTGAAAATAGTCTCCCGTTCATTCTGTGGGATGGCATTGAGGGCTTTTTGGAGGATACCAGCCAAAATCGGCCAGTCCTTCCTAACAGCCATGGACTCAGCATATTTATAGGGTGTTTCACCGACGACCCTGATCTGATTTAGCCGCAGTTTGCTGATGTAGTAGCTGGTGGTTACAACGTTACCCACAAACGCATATGCTTCGCCTGAAGCAAGCATTTTAAGGCCAGCGGGAATTGATTTAACAGGCAACAGCTCGATTCCAGGGTGTTTGTCGCGAAGCCACTCATGGGTGGCATATCCCCTTACCACGGCCACCCGTTTTCTGTCCAGGGCTTCTAAGTCTGGAATATAAGTGACGTCACCACCGGCAAATATATTGATGGGCATAAACAGGTAGGGGTTTGTAAAATCGTATCGGGCCTCTCGTTCAGGGGTACGTGCCATTGAGGGTAGCAAGTCAAGATCACCTTTTTCCACGGCGGCCATGGCCTCCTGCCAGGTCAGCCCCTCAGCTGCCTCGAAGCGAATACCCAGCAACTCGCTCATTTGCTGCAGATAGTCCATGGAAATACCGTGGAAACGGCCCTGATCGTCGGCAAACTCCACCGGGGCCCAATCCGGGTCCATGGCAACGCGGAGGATGGGATGCCCGGCCAGAAAGGTCCGTTCGTTTTTGTTCAACTCAATGGGCTTTGCGTGACCTGACTTCAGTTTTGACAAACCGGGAATCCACCGCCGTTTAATGGCGCGACGTTCTTTTTCGGTAATGCTGGCCAGTGCTTTGTCCATCAGGTTCCGTAACATCAGGGAGTCTTTACGAACCATGGCCGCAGCGGGGATGATATCGTCGCTAATCCCGGCCACACGTGTCCCTGCCAACCCATGTTTCTGGATTAGATAGGAGGCGGTCGGAAAATAGACATAGGCATAGCCGTATTCCTTACCGACGATTTTGAGCAGCGCATCCAGGGTGCTTTCGACCTCGACCACCTTGATATCCGGATATTGGTCTCTGAGGATATGGACTTCCGGCCAGCCTTTAACCACCATAACTTCTTTACCGGCAAGGTCTTCCAGACGAACCTGCCCTTCGATGTCATCATGGGTTACGATAACATCGTGAAAACCAAAGTAGGGCTCGGTAAAGAGAAACTCCTTTTTGAATTCATCAATGGGTACGTTTGCGCCGATGAGATCGGCTTCACCGCTCCTGAGCGCCGCCATGGCCTGTGTCCAGTTTTTCTTATGTATGGCTTCCAGACCAACGCCCAGACGATCGGCTGCCAGATTCAAGAAATCGGCCGCCAGCCCCTGGTATCGTCCCTGTGCATCAAAAAATTCAATGGGTATAAAATCAGGATCGGGAGCGACACGCAGTACCGGATGGTCGCCCAACCAGGAGGCTTCATCCGGACTCAGTTCAATTGATGCTGTGTCTGATTTATAAAAACGGTCTTCCGGATCAGATATCCAGCGTTTTTCAAGCCCAGCCAGTTTTTCAACTCCGATGGCGTCAAAACCATCGTTGATGTCTTTTAGGGGCTTGGAATTCCCTTTGAGAACGCCGGCATGAATAGAGCTGGGAAACAGCCTCTCGGGACGCGCGGAGATATCACCCCGCAACCCCAGCCGGTCAAGATCAGACTCCATTATCAGTTCTTCTATGACGATTGCTTTGATTTCATCTTTCAACAGTGCGTCAATCAGGTCCTGGTTGGTGGCAAAGCTGCGGACCCTGACATTGGGATATGTCCTTCTAAACTCCGCATCCTGATAACTGCCGAACTGAGTTCCAACCACATGTTCTCCATAGTCTTCAATCGCTTTTGGCTGATCGTCGCCTGCCCGATGGTAGACCCTTGTAAAGGTTTCATAAATCTGCTTTGAAAAATCGATCCACTCGGCCCGCTCCTTGGAATAAGAAAGCCCGGAATGGATATCCACCTCACCGGCACGCAATGCATCCAGGGTCTCAGCCCAGCCACTGGCCCTGAATTTAATCTTCCGCCCGGCTTTTTCGGCCCAGGCCCGCCACATATCGACGAAAAGCCCTGAAGGCCGCCCTAAAGCATTTACAAACGTCAACGGTGCGTAGGAACGGTCGATGCTGATAATGATAGCTTCACCTTTCTCATCACCTGAAGCGACCCACCGTCGCTTAATATCGCGTTTTTCCTCGTCAGTAATTAATGCCATGCCTTGATTGATTTTCTCGATCAATGCTTTGTTCCCATCCTGAACGGCAAAGAAGAAATCATTCTGGTAAAGTGGCTTTTCAGAGACGAATGTAAACTCCGGGAGGAGCCCGTCTTTACTCAGGTGAAACAACCCGGTTGGCGTGTCGGCCGCGAACACCTTCAAGGTGCCTTCTTGCAGTGCCTTCATGATGGCGTCGTAGTCAGAAAAAGGTACAACATTACCCTCCGGCAACCTTTCCTTTAAGTACTCTTCCACATAATCACCGCGAATGACGCCGACACGGTAAGGAGCGAGGCCACCAATCTCTTTTATTTGGGGAAGCGCCGTATGCGTAAAGTAATGGGTGTCTGTTTTTGTGAGTGCAGTGCCGTAATCGAGAAATTTGTCCCGTTCCTTGTTAAAAAAGAGACCCGCGTGAACGTCGGCCATTCCCGACCCGACCCTTGTGAGGGTCTCATCCCAGGATGCTGCCTGAAAATCGATGGGGATCCCGGTCTTTTCGGACCAGAGACGCCACAGGTCGATCATAATCCCCGATGGTTGACCGTTTTCATCCGTAAAATGAAAGGGTGGGATGTCTTTACAATACACAATGGAAATGCGCTTGGGAGAAACGCTGGCAGATACGGAAGAAGATGCCAAGATCGTTATCAGCACCGTCAGTATGGTTGCCCATCGAAAGAACCACGGGAAAATCGAACATGAAAAACTTTCTTTATTTTTCAACAATCTATTTTACCTCCTCACATAAAGAGGAACAGCTTCTCATTATGAAACAATTCAAGAAGATTATTGATCTATAAATCCCCAACGAGGTGAATTTTTATTCCCTCAAAGCTTTGCCTTGCCTTGTCATTGGTCACGATGTAGCCAGCACCACAGGCAACGGCTACACCAAGTTGGTTAGGGTCCCGAGTCTTGAATAAAAAGCGGTCATCCTCCTTACCTGATAGAGAAGGTGATCAGGGAATAAAAACCTGAAAAGGTTCCTCCACAAAACCTGTTTTGGAAAAGTTGTGAAGGGTTTCATAAACGAGCAGGTTGACTTCGGTATTTTCCTTTATGAGCAGCACTCCTTTTTTTGTGAAGATATCCTTTGTGATGATCATCCCGGGGGCAAGTTCGCCGGAACGAAGTTCCCGGATACCCCCCTTTTGAGCAGGTTCTTTCTCAACTGGCACGTCTTCACGGGTGTATTGGCTCCCGACAATACGTGAAAATGTTTCGAGGAGCTTGGAACCGTAATCTTCTCCATTTGATTTCAGGGTGGCCATGGCAGCACTCGGGGTCTTTCCGCTGAAGATCAACTGATCATAATCCAGCGCCAGCTTCAACATTCTGCTCCCCACACGGATTAGATTCCGTGCCCCCTCACTGCCCTCAAAGCCGGTGTCGGTTTCCAGCACCTGCTGGCGTGCAATGATTTCGGCCGCCTCTTTAAGGTTCGGGATTTTGCGAATCATTTCATACCCCACCTGAGGGTGACGATTGTAGGTTTCCCGCTCTTCCGGCGACACTTCCTGTCCCCGGTAAATCCTTTCAATGGTTTCCGGCGATACGGTGATGCAGCCGATCTGGGACAGCATGGCGCCAAGCCGAATCTGCCAGAATCCTTTCAAGTCGGTGTTTGCCAGCATGCCATCCACATGACGTTTCAGCCGGGACGCGCGGCTGAAGGCCGTGGGATTGGCGACAGATAAAATATCCACGAGAACCCCGATGGCGCCGCTCAACGTTTTTTCCACCATTTTCTTCAGGTCCCGCTCAGCGTTGCGCAGTTTCAGGTGGGTTTCAACCCTGGCTTTGACCACCGGCGGGCTGATGGGTTTGGTAATGTAATCCACTGCACCGCATTTAAAGCCTCTTATTTCATCTGCCACCTCAACCTTGGCTGTCACAAAAATGACCGGGATCCCCCGTGTTTTCTTGTTCGCCTTGAGTCGTTCGCAGACCTCATACCCGTCCATTCCCGGCATCATCACATCCAGGAGGATCAAATCCGGAGGGTCTTCCGCCACGATTTCAAGGGCCCCCTGGCCGTCCATGGCCACCGACACTTCATAGAGTTCTCCCAGCGTATCCACCAGGATGTCCACATTGGCTTCCGTATCATCCACCACCAGAACGGTACACTCAGATAATTCTTTCATGGGCTCCTCCTATCCTTGCAATTTGGTTTGGAGGGTCTCCGCCAGGGGCAGAGCATCCTTGAACTTGTATTTCTTGATGAGCCGGTCCAGATCGGCAATTTCCATGCTGAATTCAGACGGCCCCAGTCTCAGAGCCCCATCTTCCCTTGTCTGTCTTCGGTACTTGTCCACATTAGCCCTGAGGTCATGTTGGAGGAAAACCGAAAGAATACACAGTAGTATTTCGAGGATTACAATTTGAGCCTGACGCCGAAATCGGGAAAATTGGCCATTTGGCGCTGGAACGGAACTGTATTAATCCGCACGAGACCGGTTATGAGTTCAGTATTCTTGCTATGTCCTCGGCCTCGTGATCCTCAAACGATTTCATTACCCCTTTTTGTTGTTTTTGGGAAATGCTCTTAAATAAACCAACCAATTTTGGCTCGTCCCTATTATCAATACACAATCTTAATACTTCTAATCCCACCTGAATATCCTTTGTTTTTTTATCAATGTTCTTCCGCCTTGAAGATACAATCATTTTGTGCACTCCGAAATTAACAGGGTGCGGCAAAGTCACTTTCAAGCCATTAAAATCGACAGTCATTGTATCACTTTCCAGTAGCCCTAAAAATCTCAACCTTTGCGCATTCATGGCTAACTCAGGCAAGGGATATGGTTTAGAAGTTCCCCGGCCAGTTTCCGGCACCAGGAATTCGATTATCAATTCCGGATGTACCAATTTGACATATCCGTCAGGAAAGCTATGATCCAAAATAAAGCCCAAATCCTCTAATAGGACTGGCAGATCGACTTTATTATTGAATTTTGTTTCCCGAGAAACCAAGAAATCAATATCGCGTGTTCGTAATGCTGAAATTTCACGATCACAAAAATAAAGATCTCTATAAAACGGCAGACACCAACTGCCAATCAAGATGATTTTGGAAAGCACACCTGAGTCATCCAAACGTTTTAATACCTCCAGGCAAATGTCATATTGACTCTTGTCCACGCAATGCACCTTTTAAAAATTTTATCTGCTTTTTAAGCTGAGAGAGAAGTTTTCTATATTTTGCACGCATTTCTTTTGCCCTTGCGTACTCTTCAATAAAGGCCTCGGACACCCTTTTTCCTTTGTAAACAAACTTAACTTTTCCGTTTTCACGCATCACAATATAATAATATTCATGGCCCTTGATTTTCTTTTTTATTAGGCTGCCCACAGGAAGCTTTTGCAATTCCTCTTCATATTTTTTTTTCATTCTTATTGAGTTTTCTAATTCTTCTTTTAATACACCTTTTATCGCCATTTCAATCTCCGTTACCATACAAAGTAAGGGTAATGGTAATGTGTATGGTAACTCAAGTCAATAGAATATTACCATACAATATGCTTCATCGTACAATTTGTATGGTAAGGGTTGCGTGGGCACCTGGATGTTTTCAGGAGCATCACCAACAATAAGCACTTTTTGCTTTTCATCCTAAAATAGCAGGACAGCATCATGAACCAAGTGAAAAGTGATCAAACCTTGATTCATGATTTGAACCTGTTTCGTAGGGGATCCTCTCTATCCATTGAGCTTAGTTTTAAGGGTCTCCGCCAGGGGAAGGGCATCCTTGAATTTGTATTTCTTGACGAGCCGTTCCAGATCAGCCATTTCCACCACGCAAACCGAAGGACACCGGCATAATTTAATTTTGGCCATGGCCTCCTTGCAGAGTTTCGGTTTTCGCGTTTTTAAATGGGGGATCAGCGCCTCAAGGGCTTCCGCCAACGCTTCCGGATCCGTATCGCCTTCCTGTTCCTCTTTGGGTTCAACCCCCTCCGGCTCCCCACCCAGGACACCCAGGGCCGAGATGACATCCTTTAATACATCGCTGAAGCTGGAAATTTTCTCATCAAGGGTATCTGTTTCTCCCTGTTTAATGGTGGACTCCAAAAGAGCGGCGGCTTCCTGAAGGGGTCCCGCCCCCACATTGCCGGCCACGCCCTTGATGCTGTGGGCCAGACGCTCCGCTTCATCGGCTTTTTCCGATTGCAGCAGGCTTTTGATTTCTTCATCCGTCTCGGCGTAATCGTCGCGAAGTTTCAGGAGGATATTGCGATAGAGCTTCTCGTTCCCCCCCACCCGCATGAGCCCTTCTTTCAGGTTAATCCCTTCTATTTTTTCAGGCAGACCCTGTTCATCTACGGGAGGAACCGGCGTTACTTCCGGCGTCTGTTCCGGAATTTCCGTCGGGGTTCTTTCAGGATCCGGCTTGATCCATTGCCCCAGGCAGGAGAAGAGCTGGTTCACGTCGATGGGTTTGGCCACATGGTCGTTCATCCCCACATCAATGGCCTTTTCCCGGTCCCCCGCCATGGCGTTGGCGGTCATGGCGATTATTGGAATGCGGATTGCGGATTGCGGATTGCGGATTTGCTCTTCCTTCTCCCACTTACGGATTTCTCGCGTAGCGGTATATCCGTCCATGACCGGCATCTGGATGTCCATGAGCACCGCTTGGTAATTACTGTCGGCCTGCAGCGCCTCCAACGCCTGTTTTCCGTCCCCCACGGTGGTGACCTTGAGTCCGGCACCGCCCAGGATCTCCTGGGCCACCTGTTGATTGATCTCGTTATCTTCCGCCAGGAGCACCCGGGCGCCTTGAATATGGGCCACCCCTTCCGGTTCAGCACCCGGGCCCCGCCGTTTCCTGCCGGATCCGCTGTCTTTCCCGAAAGCGGCCATGGCGGCATCCAACAGCATTGAAGGGGCGACCGGTTTGATCAGGAATCCGTCCAGACCAACCCGGTCCGCCTGGTTCATGATCTCTTCACGGCCGTAGGCGGTCACCAGAATGATTTTGGGTATCTGGGTGAGGTCCGGATGATTTTTTATTTTCTCGGAAGCCGTAAGCCCATCCATTCCCGGCATCTGCCAATCCATGAAAATGAGATCAAAGGGACTGTCCGGGTCCGCTTTTTCCAGTTCCGCCAGCCCTTCCGCCCCCCCGACGGCCAAAGTGACGTGGAAGGACATTGAAGTAAGCATGTCTTCCAGGATTTCGCGACTGGTATCGTTATCGTCCACCACCAGCACCTTGATCCCTTTGAGATCGGGGTCGGGTTGCAGGATCCTCTCTTCTTGAGCCTCACCAACGCCTAAAACCGCCGTAAAGATAAATTCACTCCCCACCCCCGGTTCGCTCTCCACCCAGATCTCGCCGCCCATCATCTCCACCAGCCGTTTGCTGATGGTCAACCCCAGGCCGGTGCCTCCGTATTTCCGGGTGGTGGAGGCATCCGCCTGGCTGAAGGCCTGAAAGAGTTTTCCCCGCTGTTCCTCGGTGAGCCCAATGCCCGTATCCCGAACCCCGAACCGCACCTTTACATGATCTGAGGGCACCCGGTCATCCATGGTCTCCATTAAGGCAGCTGAAATGACGATCTCCCCTTCGTCCGTAAACTTCACCGCGTTATTGGACAGATTCACCAGGACCTGGCTCAGGCGCAGGGGGTCTCCCGTAAGATCGTTGGGCAATTCCGGATCCACTTTCATCAGCAGCTCCAACCCTTTTTCCTGGGACTTGACACTCACCAGCGTGGACACACTATCCAGGGTCTTGCCCAGGCTGAAATCGATGATCTCCATATCCATCTTACCGGCCTCGATCTTGCTGAAATCGAGGATATCGTTGATGATGCCCAGCAAGGACTGGGCACTGGAATGTATTTTCTCCAGATAATCCACCTGCTTGGGATTCAGATCGGTCTTGAGCGCCAGATGACTCATGCCCATGATGGCGTTCATGGGGGTCCGGATCTCGTGGCTCATGTTGGCCAGGAAATCACTCTTGGCTTTGGTGGCTCCCTCGGCTTTCTGCTTTTCCTCATCCAGATCCTGCATCATGTTGAGCATGGCGCGCCTTGCTTCGGCCAACTCCTCAAGCTGCCCCTGAAGCGCCTCGGAGGCCTGTTCGGCGGAATCCCTGGCGGCCTCAATCTCCTCGGTGGAATTTTTCAACGCCTCATTTTTCTCCTGCATTTCACGCAGCAATTCCCCCCGGGACGCTTTGGACAGCGTTTGCCGCACGGTTTCGAGGAAATGCTCCGAAGGGCTGAAGCGGGCATTGGAAAAATATTTGAAAGCCAAAACCCTTGATCCGGAGCCTTCCCCGTTACCCATATGAATCATATCGAAAAAGGGCACACCATGGGATGCAATCGTCGTGTTTTCACCGTATGAGAATCTTATGGTCAAACCGCTTCGCCCATTACGGTCTTCAAGACCGATGGCAACATCCACATCAAAGGCATTACGAACATCGGTTCGCAGAAGCTCGGAAAAAGCCGCCACCAGCCTTGTGGCATCAATGGCATCATATTCCAGTGCCTCGGCCAGCCTGAAGATCTTGCGCCTGGCATCTGAAAAGGTTTCGGCATTTTTTACGGAAATAATCCCTAATTCAATCATGGCTCACACCTCAATACAATACACGATGCATCATCGCTGTCCTTGCCCAGCCGGTCCATCAGATCCGCCGTTATTTTCCGCGCTGAACCTTTCAGAAGGTCCGGGTAGAAAATCGGATCAAATCGTTCCTTTATCCCATCGGAGTTCAATATCAGAATATCCCCGGGAGACATTTTTGCCCGCTGTTTTTTGGGCGTGGGCATTCTGTACCCGATAACACCGTCCCGGGAAACAAAGGTGACGGGGGAAGGTCCGTACAACCGCGCTGTAATATTCCCCACGCCCACAAATTCCATTTCGCCGTTCAGAAGGTTCAGCCGGCAGAGGCCGGCAACGGCTCCTCGGGTCCCCTTCAAACAGGCATGCAATCCGTTCATCCATTCCACCAGATCGGAACAATGGCTTTCCCCAAGATAGCGCTCCCCAATTTCCGCCACCTGGTGGGCTTTTTTGCCATGGCCCAGCACATCCATCAAGGCGAGAAAACACTGGTCATTGGTCACCCGGATAACCCCCGTATCGCCGCATTCGTCCTCCGGACCGGTGAGAGAGCGCTTCAACAAATGGGTGTCAATCTTAAGCATTCCGTCTCCATTTTCTGGCAACAATCCGCGTGCCGGTGCCTGGTTTCGATTGAATATCAAATTCGTCCATAATCCTTTTGATGCTGGAAAGCCCAAGCCCCAGCCCGTGGCCGTGGCTGATCCCTTCTTCCATAGCCGCTTCCATATCCTTTATGCCGGGACCCCGGTCCTCCACGACAAATTCAAACCCAACACGGTCCCCATCTCCAACGGCCCTGAGGGTAACCTTTCCTTTTTCGGCATACCGAATCACGTTGGTGGAGGCTTCGGACGCGGCCGTGGCGATCAGGGACTGCTGGTTCTCGTCAAATCCCATTTGGGCGGTGAGGTGCCGAACGGCGTAAACCACCTGGGCATGGTCCGACAACTGGGCCAGATCGATGATGGTTTCTTCAATACTGCCGTTATTCGCCAATTTAAGATACCTCCCGGATCACCCTTTTCACAGGACGGCACCTGATTTTGATTCCTCAGGCCCAAACCGTTGCACGGCACGATTGCGCAAAAACGCGAACCCGTCATCCATGCTGATGGCCGTCGGAATATTCCCGAGGTCACACCCCAGATCCACCGCCGCGGACGCAACACCCGGCTGAAAGCCCACAAACACCATATCGGCCCCCAGCATGGCTACCATTTTTGCGGTATTCGTCAGGACGGAAAAGCTGTAAGCATCAACGATTCTAAGGACGGAAACATCAAACAACACCCCCTTGGCAGCGGTTTCGTTTACTTTTCGAAGGACCGCTTTTTGAAGCCCCACGGCGTAATGATCATCCAGCTCCGCGTTGACGGGTACCACCAGAAAACCGCCCACCGTGTGCATGCCCAGTGCGGAAAAATTTTCAACATCTTCCATATTTATTCTCTCCATGCCGGTATAATTTACAAGTAACGCCTTTATTTCGTCTGGACCACCTCCAGGTTCAACATGGAAAATGCATCGGCCAGGGAATCCTGAAGGTTTGAATTGGTGGTGACGTCTCCCAGTTCAATGCCCAGCTGAACCAGGGTCTCGGCCACGGCGGGGGATATGCCGGAAACAATGCATTGGCACCCCATCAATCTCGTGGCTTTGGCAATTTTAATGAGATGATTGGCCACCGCCGTATCCACCGTGGCCACCCCTGCAATATCCAGAATGATAACCTTGGCCAGGGTTTCCGTGATTTTTTTCAACATGGTCTTCATCATCTGCTGGGCGCGCAAAGAATCGATGACCCCCACCACGGGAAGGACAATGACCCGGTCCCACAGCTTGATGACCGGAGTCGATATCTCCATGATGGTACGGCTCTGTTCCTGCAGTTTCCGCTCCTGCTGAACCCGATCGGTGATGTTCAGAATGTATTCCAGCCCGCCGATGATATTCCCCGCTTTATCCTTTAAGGCCGCGGCGGTATATTCAATGGGGATGGACTTCCCATCGATCTTTGCCTCATTACGAACGGTGCACGGTTCAGTGCCTCCCATGACCTGTTTCATGCGGCATTCCGGTGTCTGGCAGTGGAGGGAATCGAAGACCTCATAACAATGACGCCCTTTGATTTCCGCCCAGTCTTTTCCTGCAAGCTTTAACCCCGCATCATTCATGAAAATGAGATTCAGATCAAGATCCACCGCCATAACCGGCGTGGGAAGCTGCTCCAGAATCTGGAGTGCGAAATCGTTGTTCACCTCCACACTGTCTCCGTCAGTTTTTTCGTTCATGGGTTACCTCCAGTCTTTGTGTGCCGATTGTGTCGTCATTGACAATTTCGTATTTTTCTTCCTGGCCAAGCTTTTCAAGAAGGCCATTGACCTCTTCTTTAAGGGCGATCATTTTGATCTCCCGGCCCACCACCAGCCGGTTGAACTGCTCCAACTCCTCAAGCCGGTCTTTCAGTTCCTTTTGGCCCTGCCTCATGGCTTCTTCAACTTCTTTAAGCTCCGAAATATCGATGAAGTTTTCCATGAGATGTATTTTCCCGCCGAGATTCACTCGCGTTACGGTTTTGAGTATGGGTATCTCCCGGCCTTCGGCGGTAATCAGAACCTTCTCGGCATTTTCAATCGCCTGGTCACCATCCAGCACAGGGCAGTCATTCATTTCTTTGGGACAAATAAACCGGTGACAGGTGCGGCCCATGATTTCTTTACCGGGCAACCCGATCATTTGGGCTGCCACGGGATTCACGTCAACGATGGTGCGATTCTCGGGATCGATGATGATCACACCGGTGTTGATGGCATTTAAAATGGTCTGGACACGCTGTTCGCTCTCTTTAAGCGCTTTTTCCGCCTGCTTTTTCTCCGTTTCATCCCTGGCGAATACTGCAATAATCTGTCGGTCTTCCAGCTGTGTCAGAACAATGGAAAGGAACACATTGAGATTGCGGCCGTCTTTGGTCAGGTGAATCCCTTCGGTTTCAACGTGGGAACGGGTTTTGAGCATCCCCATCAACCCCGCAAACTTTTCCTCGTTGAACTCCAAATCGATCTGGGGCACATGCATGTTGAGAAGTTCCTCCCGGGTATAGCCCAGGGAATTGCAAGCCGCATCGTTGGCATAAATAAACATGCCGGTTTGGGGATCCACCCAAAAAATTGTAAGCGCCGCCTTGTCCACCGTGGTCTGAGTGAATTTCAGCCGATCTTCGGCCCTTTTACGCTCAGAGATATCGGTCACCATGGCAAAAGCGCCTAATTTTTCATTGTTTTCATCAAAATACGGACTGACATTAAACAAACAGAATACGTGGTTGCCATCCGGACGGGAAAGGGCAATCTCATAGGAACCTTTTTCCCCTCGTTTTCGGCGCTCGATCTGTTCCAGGAGAATGGTCTTGTGTTCTTCGTCAACAAAGTCAAAGGTGGTTTTTCCTGTAACGTCTTCCAGTTCTCTGCCCAGAATTTTGCACATTGCGGGGTTCGCTTCAATGACTTCCTGGTTATTGTTTACCGCGAAAAACCCGTCGTTGGCTGTTTCCAGTATGGTATTAAGCCGCTTTTCGCTTTTCCTGAGTGCCTCTTCCGCTTCTTTACGTTCGGTGATGTCCCGCACCGTGCCCACGGCAAACCACTCTTCATCCACCTGGAAGGATGAAAGGGTTACCTCCACCGGGAATTCATGGCCTTCGCGGTTGCGAGCGGTGATCTCGGTGGTGGTTCCCAATACAGGCCCTTCTCCGGTATGGGCAAAATGTTTCAGGCCTTTATAGATTTTGTCGTGATACACCTGTGGGGTAGCCATCTGGTGGAAATCCATCCCCATGGCCTCTTCCTGGTTGTAACCGAAAAGCCTCTCAGCCGCAGGGTTCCAGAACAGTACCTTCCCCTCTCCGTCGATCATCACCATGGCGTCTTCCGCCGCCTGGCTCATGGCCTTGATCTTGCGCTCACTTCTGAGGTATTCCTGCTCCGCCAGCTTCCGCTCCGTGATATCCAGAATAAAACCGCTGTAAATGGGGTTTCCTTCGGACGACCCACTGGGGGAAGCGTTGATGCGGACCCACAGGGTCTCTTCCCCTTCAGGTTGGATACGTCCCACCAGATTCAGGTCTTCTCCGGCGGCTGTCAGGGTGGCAATCTCTTCATGGATTCTTTGTCGATCTTCCGGATGCCACCTGAGGCGTTCTTTTTCTTTAATCACCTGTTCCGGTGGCATCCTGAAAAAATCCTCGGCTTTGGCACTCAGGTACAGGCACTCAGGGATTCCCTCGTCATTAAACCGCAATTGAATAATGGCCCCCGGCGTGGTGCCGGCAATGGCCTCAAAGCGCTCCTCCGCCCGTTTCCGCTCCCCCACCTCCCGGGATAGCCGCCGGTTCCAGAGCAGAATAACCGACAAAATCAATCCGAGAACCACCACAGCGGCGATCCCGATCTTGATCAAGAGCGCCCAGTCGGTGTGTCTGGCAAAAATCACATTGACCCACCGGTTGGCGATCTTATTGCGCTCTTCTTCCGATATGGATTGAAGGGCCTTTTCCAGGATGGTGGCCAGTTGGGGCCAGTCCTTGCGGACCCCAAAGCGGAGACCGGGTCGGTACGGGGTGGTGGCCACGATTTTCAGATCCGTCAACCCCAGTTTTCGAATGTTGTAAATAATGGAGGCGGAGTTATCCACGTAGGCGGCGGCATCTCCGTTCTGGACCGCTTCCAGGCCCTTTTCGATGTTCCCTACCGGAACCAGCCTGATTTCCGGATAATCCTTCCCCAGCAATTCTTGAACGTAATACCCCTCAACCACCGCCACCCGGGACCCCTTCAGGCCGTCTAAGCCGGCAATCAGCGGCGCGTCTTTCCGGGCGGCCGCCACCACTTCAAAATCGAGATAGGACCGGGTGAACTGCAGGAATTCGCTCCGTTTCTTTGTCATGGCCACACAGGGAAGCACATCCACCTCATGGGTTTCGGCGGCATCCATCACCTGCTGCCAGTTCAACCCTGTTACCGGGGCCATATTCACACCCAGTTTTTCATTGATGATGGACACATAGCTTGAAGAGATCCCTTCGTATACATCTTCAGAGCTGAATGCTTCAAAGGGCATAAAACCGGGGTCGATGCCCAGGCGGATTTGAGGATGTGCCTTCAGCCACGCTTTTTCCTCCGGTGTCAGCATCAGGGCCCTGGCTTTACCGGAAAAGAGGCGCAAGTCCGGGTTGGATACCCAGCGGGCTTCGATATCCTTCATTTCACGATCCGTAATCTCGCTGAACCCATGGTTGATGGCTCTGAGCGTGGCGGCATTTTTTTTGAGCACCCCCGCACAAAGATCGCGAAAGGGGGTGGCCCGTTTTGAGACCTCGATTTCGCCCTGCAGCCCCAGTTCTTCAATGACCCGCTGCAGCGACACCCCCACATCGTATGCCGCCAGAATTTCGCCGTCCCTCAAGGCATAAATCAGATCCCGGTATCCGCTGTACTCGGCAATCAAAATTTTTGGATAATTCTCTCGAAGCTCGGTTTCCTGGCCCGAACCGGCGATGACCCCCACCTTTTCATCTTCAAGATCCTCCAGCGTCAAACCTTTGTCCCGCTTTCTGAAAGCCAGATGGTTCTGAGCCGCGAAAATGGGGGCTGAAAAGGAAAAGACTTTCTCCCGCCCTTTCGTTTTGTACAGGCCCGAATGGATATCGGCCGTTCCTTCCTTCACCATGCGGAGGGAGTCTTCCCAATCACCGAAAATGAACTCGATCTTTCGAATATTCTTCCTGGACCAGAGGCGCCAGAGATCGATCAGAATGCCCGAAGCCCTGCCCGAAGGCGTCAACATGGTGAAGGGGGGAAAAAACCGGTCGCAGGCGATGGTGAGTACCCCTTCTGCCCTGGTCCGGGTTGCCCCCACCCAGCGGCGTTCCATGGCCGCCTTTTCTTCCGGTGTGATCTTTCCCAGTCCTTTTTGGACGACCGAAGCCAGAACCGTATTCCCCTTCCTGACGGCGGCCCGATAAGCATTCGAATAGACGGGCCTGCCCGGATAATAGTTAAAGCTGCTCCGGAGCTTCCACTTATCCAGAAGAAAAAGACCGATGGGGGTATCCATGACAAACACCCGGAGTTGGTCCTTTTGAAGGGCCTCAAAAAGTGCGTCATTGGTGGCGTATTGAACCAGACTGGCACCGGGCAGGTGTTTATTGAGGTATCCCACCGCAAAATCACCCTTGATGACGCCGATGCGGTAACTCAGAAGGTCTTTCAACGTCTCGATGCCGTAGATATTCTTATGGAAGAAGAAATTGGTATCACATTTGGCCAGGGGGGCCACATAATCGAGATATGCTGCCCGTTTTTTTGAGTAGAAGCACCCGCCCTGCACATCCACCTTACCTTCTCTGGTGAGCTTCAGGGTTTCACCAAAGGGCACCGGAACGAATGCGACCCTGATGCCGGTCTTTTTCGCCCACAGCCGCCAGATATCCACCAGCCAGCCGTCGGCCACCCCTTTCTGATCCTTGAAATAAAAAGGCGCGTAGTCCTGCCCTACGGCGATGGTGATCTTTTTGACAGGATCACTGTCCTGCGCCATGACCACGGGGCCCCATACCGAAAAGCCCAAAAAGAATATCAGACAAATCAACAAAGGGCGAAATATTCCATCCAAACCTTTTCTTAAACAAGGCATTTTCATCTCCCTGAAAAGCACCATATTCTTTTAAGTATTTTCGGGACCATACTACCCTAATGCGGACTATGCCCGCAACCCAAAGGTGAAGTTGTATGTCATCGGAGTTTTCAGTTTTCAGTTGTCAGCTTTCAGCTCTGATGGATTCAGGAAACAAAAGAATTCTCGGCAATGCTCGTAGGTCTCAGCAAGTCCATAAGGAAGAAAAATTAGCATCGATATGCTTTTACTGACAACTGATAGCTGAAAACTGTCAATTAACAACTGATACCACATAACAATTTTGTTTTTTGTGACAAAAAACCAAGTGATAGGGCCTAACCATTCAGCTTAGTTTTAAGGGCCTCCGCCAGGGGCAGAGCATCCTTGAACTTGTATTTCTTGATGAGCCGGTCCAGCTCGGCAATTTCCATGCTGAATTCGGACGGCCACTTGAGATCCTTGATCTTTGCCATAGCCTCTTTGCACTGTTTCGGCTTTCGGGTTTTCAGGCGGGGAAGGAGTTCTTCCAACGCAGCTGCCCTTTCACCGGGGATAGCCTCAGGACCCGTTTGTTGGGTTCAAGGTTCCCCGTTCAAGGTTAATCGATCGCGACTTTTTAACTTATTCAGTTGAGTTTACAGGGTAAATCACATGGGGCCAAGCCCTTAACCCTGAACCTTTCAACCTAGAACATTTGGGCAAAGAACGGTTTTTGACCCGTTCGGCCCCATCATCGTCACGGGACAATCTTCCCGCCAAGCAATTCATGAAAAGGCAGAAAGGAAACTGCTGTATCGGCGATTCGGACAGTACCCTTGAGACTGAGATTGATCACATAAGCGTTTTCCGGGTGGTACCTGGCAATAAAACTGCGCAGTGATGCCGATACCCTGGCACGCCTGAGCTGTTTGTATTTGACTTCGATCGGGATGAGGGTTTTTCCGGATTCAAACACAAAATCCACTTCGGCCTTATCCTTCGTACGCCAGAAATTCAATTTCGTCGCCTTGAGCCTTCGTTTTTCCTTCAAGATCAGAAAGACGAAATTCTCAAATACAAACCCGATTTCACTCGCACTGCGGACATCTCCGAAAAGGCCCATGGCATGGTTCCGAAGACCCAAATCCCAAAAATATGGTACCGGCGATTTGCTGATTTCCTTTCTTATATTTTTCGCATAGGGTGCGACAATTTCAACCAGGAATATCTTTCGGGCATACCAAAGATATTTTTTCACGGTTTGAAAGGACACATTCAATGTGGAAGAAAGTTCAGAATAATTCAGCAATTGCCCCACCTGGCCGGCAAGAAGCTTAATCAGGTCGCTGAAAGCATCGGGTTTATCCAGTTTGAGAAGATAGGCGATATCTTTTTCAAGAACACTATGGTAGATTTCGTCAATCAGCTGTAGTTTTTCACGCTGTTCTGTTGCAATAACAATTCTGGGATACCCGCCGAATTGCATGTATTCGGTGAGCAACTGCATGGCCTTGTCTTTTTCAATTTCCAAAAAATCGGTTAGTTTTTCCTCATATCGGTACCCTGTCCGGTAGTCCACAAATTCCTCAAAGCTGACCGTGGACAACTCGAACAACCGCTTTCTACCAACCATAGACTCGTCGATTTTTTGTTTCAGTTCCAGGCTTCCGGAACCGGACAGGATAAACTTATATGGCAATTGAACTATGACCGCAAATGGCAGTTGGCATAACACAACCCTTCTTAATTATAGATTTAAAAATCCATCAGTTATCAACCTGTAAAGTATATGATTTTACAAAAGTGGAGGTATCCTACTATTTTCTTGCATTATTCCGGAAAAATAGACATTTTTTTGGTTTATAACCTATAAAGTATATGATATAATCGAGGCTAA
>JAERTK010000153.1 GCA_016844935.1 Desulfobacteraceae bacterium
AACCCCGAAGAGAGTTTATCCAGAACAATGCCATGGAAGTAACGGAATTGGATATATAAGAAATCATAAAAATTGGAGAAACCAAAATATTATGCTGCAGGATTTAGAACCTGAATTTGTAAACATTGAAGATGAGATGAAAAAATCTTATCTCGAATACTCCATGAGCGTTATCGTGGGCCGCGCACTGCCGGACATCCGGGACGGGTTGAAGCCGGTTCACAGGCGCGTGCTCTTTGCCATGAACGATCTGAAGAATTATTTCAACAGACCGTTTAAAAAATCGGCAAGGGTTGTGGGCGATGTCATCGGTAAATATCACCCCCACGGGGACAGCGCTGTATACGATACCATTGTTCGGATGGCGCAGGATTTTTCCCTGAGATACTGCCTGGTGGATGGTCAGGGAAACTTCGGGTCCGTGGATGGGGATCCTCCCGCCGCCATGCGGTACACCGAAGTTCGGATGACGCGAACGGCACAGGATTTTTTAGATGATCTTGAAAAAGAGACCGTCGATTTCGCGCCCACCTATGATGGGACCCTCCTTGAACCGTTGGTCCTTCCCACAAAAGTACCCAATTTACTGGTCAATGGATCTTCAGGAATCGCCGTTGGAATGGCGACCAACATCCCGCCGCACAGCCTCCGGGAAATCTGCGACGGCATTGAAATGGTTATTGATAACCCGGATGTTTCACTCGACGCGTTAATGACAGCCGTGCCGGGACCGGATTTTCCAACGTCCGGGTTTATTATCGGGAAAAAGGGAATTGTTGATGCGTACAGTACGGGAAGGGGCATTATCAAGATCAGAGCCAGGGGGTTCGTGGAGACGTTCGCTCACAAAAAAGAAAGGATCATTGTCTCGGAAATTCCTTACCAGGTGAATAAGGGAAAACTGCTGGAAAAAATGGCGGCACAGGTGAGGGAAAAGAAAATAGAGGGCATCTCCGAAATTCGCGACGAGTCGGACAGAGACGGCATGCGCATCGTTATAGAAACAAAGCGAGATGCCCATGCGCTGGTCATACTGAACCAGCTCTATAAATACACCCAGATGGAGGTTTCCTTCGGCATCATTCTGTTGGCCATCGTCAATGGGCGGCCGGAAATCCTGACCCTTAAAGGAATGATTGAGCATTTCATTAAGCATCGCCGGGAAGTGATCGTCAGGAGAACAATCTTTGAGTTGAAGAAAGCTGAAGCCCGGGCCCATATTCTGGAAGGTCTTAAAAAAGCCCTTGATTTCTTAGATGAAGTCATTGAGCTGATCCGATCCTCCTCTGATGCGAAAGAGGCCAAGGGAAGATTAATTTCGGAGTTTCAGTTCTCGGATATACAGGCCCAGGCCATCCTGGACATGAGACTGCAGCGGCTTACAGGGCTTGAACGGGAAAAAATTCATAACGAATATGAGGCGCTTTTAAAGGACATTGCCCACTATAAAGCCATTCTGGCCACACCTTCAATGGTTCTGGACATCATCAAGGAAGAACTGGCCCAAATCAAAGACGCTTACGGCGATGAACGGCGGACTGAGATTATCGAGGATGCCGAAGAGATCGATATGGAAGATCTCATAGCCGAAGAAGACATGGTGGTGACCATCAGTCACAAAGGGTATATTAAAAGAAATCCCATCAGCCTTTATCGCGCCCAGCGCCGGGGAGGGAAGGGTCTTACAGGGGCAAAACCGAAAGAAGAGGATTTTGTGGAACATCTCTTTGTGGCATCTTCCCACGATTCGTTTCTTTTTTTCAGCAACAAGGGCCGGGTGTACTGGAAAAAAGTTCATGGAATTCCGGAAGGGGGAAGAACCTCCAGAGGGAAGGCCATTGTCAATCTCCTGGATTTGAAAAAGGGCGAGCGCCTGGCCACCATACTCCCCATTCGAGATTACGAAGAAGGGAAATACGTGGTCATGGCCACCAAAATGGGTCTGGTCAAGAAAACCGAACTCAAAGCGTACAGCCATCCCAGAAGTGTGGGGACCATTGGACTCAAGATTAAGGAAGACGATGAATTGATTGCTGTCAGGGTTTCCAGTGGTGAGCAGGATATTTTTCTGACCACCAAAGAAGGGAAATCCATCCGATTCAAAGAATCTGATTTGCGAAGCATGGGGAGAGTGGCTTCGGGTAATATCGGGATCAAGATGGCGCCGGGCAATGAAGTGGTGGGGATGGAAACCCTGGGTGAAGGGGCCACCATTCTGACGGTCACGGAAAACGGGTTTGGCAAAAGAACCAAAACGGATGAATACCGGACCCAGTCCAGAGCCGGAAAAGGCGTTATTACCATCAAAACCAGTGAAAGAAACGGAACGGTTGTTTATTCCTATGAGGTGACGGACCAGGATGAACTGATGATTATTACGGGCCACGGGAAGATTATCCGAATAAGGGTTGCGGATATCTCGGTTATTGGGAGAAACACCCAAGGGGTAAAACTGATCAATCTCGGGGAAGGGGAAAAGGTTGTGGGTGTCGCCAAGATTATGGAAGATGAATAGGCTTAAATTGAACGGGTAGAAGCCGGATAAAAGGCCCTTTCGAAAGGAACGTAATCTGTGGCGGACGTTGAATTGACGAAAATCGCGGTAATCGGCGCGGGGAGTTGGGGAACCGCGCTGGCCAACCTTCTGGCGGAAAAGGAAGGGGTTGATGTGGCTCTGTGGGCCCGCGAAAAAGAGGTTTACGAGGAAATAAAGGCGATCCATACCAATCATCTTTTCTTGCCGGATGTGCAGCTGGCCCCCACCTTGAAATGTGCCTGCCGTTTTGATGACGTGTTACATGAAAAGCAACTGGTTTTGCTGGCGGTTCCGTCACATGTGTTTCGGGAAGTCCTGCAAGGGCTGAAGCCCCATTTGACACCTGACATGTCCGTCATGATGGCCACCAAGGGGATTGAGAATGACTCTTTGATGATCATGAGCCAGGTGGTTGAAGCGGTTTTGGGGCCGCGTGTTTTGACCCGCTTTGCCTGTCTTGGGGGACCTAGTTTTGCCACAGAGGTCAGTCGGAAATTTCCCACGGCGGTGAGCGTAGCGTGCAAAAACCCAAGCCACGGAGAGAGGGTTCAGAGGCTTTTTTCAACGGGTTTTTTTCGGGTTTACCTGAGCGGCGATGTGGTGGGAACACAGTTGGGTGGGGCGCTTAAAAACGTGATTGCCATTGCAGCGGGTGTGTCGGACGGACTCAATTTCGGGCATAACGCGCGAGCCGCACTGATCACCAGGGGGCTTGCCGAGATTACGCGGCTGGGGGTAAAAATGGGATCCAACCCCCACACCTTCGCGGGACTGGCGGGTATGGGCGACCTGGTTCTGACGTGTACCGGGGATTTGAGCCGAAACAGGACGGTGGGACTACAGGTGGGAAAGGGGAAAACCGTTCATGAAATTACCGCCCGTACGAACATGGTGGCTGAAGGGATTAAGACGGCCAAGTCTGCTTACCAGCTATCAAAAAAAGAGAATGTGAGCATGCCCATTGTCCAGCAGGTGTACGAAATTCTGTATGAGAATAAGGACCCGCAGCAGGCGGTCAGAGAACTCATGAGCCGGGATTTAAAAGCCGAGCTGGATTACTAGGATTTTTCCTGGCATGGTGTTTCATGGAAAGTGAAACCTTGAAAAAGGAAAAATCCGACTATTCTGAACCTTTCGACCTGGATGTTTTGTTGGGCGCATTGAAAAAAGGCATTTTCGGCAAAAATGTTATTTTCAGAGACACCATCGGGTCCACCAACGTTTTCTTGAAGGAACTTGCGCAACGGGATCTCCCCGAAGGAACAGTGGTGGTTGCAGATGAGCAAAGTGCGGGCTTGGGTAGACTGGGTAGACAGTGGTTTTCAAAAAAGGGTGAAAACCTTCTTTTTTCCATTTTGCTGCGCCCCCGGATACCCCCGAACCGATTGTTTGTTTTGACCATGGTCCTAGCGCTGGCCGGAATTGATGCGGTGCAAAAGATGAGCGGCATAAGCGCCAAGATCAAATGGCCCAACGATATTTACATCGGGGAAAAGAAACTGGGGGGAATTCTAACGGAATTCGCGGTTAAGCAGGGGGTTGTAGAGTACGTGGTTCTGGGAATGGGGCTGAACGTTAACTGGTCTCCGCAAGCGGAACATCGGCTACTGTATCCGACGTCAAGTATTTTCTTGGAAACCCATAAAAAGGTATCAAGAGAACGTCTCCTCGGTAATCTATTGAAACGATTTGAAGCTTTTTATGAGGAAGTTTTGGGCGAAGTGAACCCAGGCGAAGGGTTCTACAAAAGATGGAACGAAAAATCAGCTATTCTGGAAAAATCAGTGGTCATAGAAACGGGAAAAGAACGCGTTGAAGGCGTTGCGGCAGGTATTGATCAGGACGGCGCTTTGACCCTCATTACCACGGAGGGGCTTGAAAGAAAGTTTGTGTGCGGCGATGTTTCCGTTCAATTGAATGCATCTGAGGTTTGAACTTTTTGCAAGGGGAAATTTCTAGTGAGGGGGGAATCTCGAGTATGGGAACCATTCAGCCGGAAGGGGAAAATGTCAGGCAGGCCATCAAATGGATATCAGAGAATTTGAAGGCAGATCAAACCCAGACGCCCGGAAAATTCATCGAAGAGGCAGGCGCACGTTTTAATCTGTCCCCTAAGGATGAAGAATTTTTAAGGTCTTTTTATAAATAGCTTCATATATGCGAAATATTATCGCAGTGCTTATGTAAATAGTTTCATAGTATGCTTACAATAAAATAATTCCCTTCTCTTTAACTAAAAACGCGTGTTTTCAGCGTTGTTAAAAAACTCTAGCCTTATTCGTGAGTGAGCTTGTTAAGCTTGATTAACTAGCGTGTCTGCAAGTTCACCTGAATTTTCACATCATATGATTCTAGGAGGATAACTTTGGCCAATAAGATACGGATTGCCGTTCTTTCGGGCGGGTGGTCTAAAGAAAGAAGTGTTTCCATCAAAAGTGGCAAGGCTGTTCTGGGTGCTCTGGATGAAAAGAAGTATCACATTGTGTCTTTTGATCCGAAAGAGGACCTCAATGTTTTATGGCAGCAGAGAAAGCAGCTGGATTTGGTATTTAACCTTCTGCATGGGAAATTCGGAGAAGATGGCCGGATTCAAGGACTCCTTGAGATTTTCGGTATTCCCTTTGTGGGATCGGGTGTTTTGGCCAGTGCAATGGCCATGAATAAGCGGGTGACCAAGGAGGTATATCGAAATGTAGGCCTGCAAGTGCCTGAAGACATCATCTTGAAGAAAGGGGAAGCGTTTTCAATAGACAAAATTATAAGCGTTCTGGGAACACCCATTGTCATAAAACCGGTGAGCGAAGGTTCCAGCATCGGTATCTCCATTATGGAAAATGAACGCGACATTGGAGCGGGTATTGAAAAAGCATTCCAATTTGACCTTGAGGTGGTACTTGAGGAATATATATCCGGACGGGAAATTACCTGTGCGGTATTGGGGGGAAAGGAGCTTGAGACGCTGCCGCTGGTGGAAATTATGCCAAAAGATACGCACCGATTTTTTGACTTCGATGCAAAATATACCCCCGGTGAGACCACCGAAATCTGTCCTGCGAAAATCGAATCTCATCTTCAAACAAGGGCTTTTGAAATAGCCAAAAATGCCCACCGTGCTCTAAATTGTAAAGATTGGAGCCGAACGGATATGATTGTAAGGGACAATGAAATCTACCTGCTGGAAACGAATACCATTCCCGGCATGACGGAAACAAGCCTGGTTCCGCTCGCCGCAAAGGGAAAAGGATGGACCTTGAGGGATCTGTTGGATCGAATGATTAGCACGTGTATGGCGGAAATCGATTCTTGAAGCACCAGGGCTTATTCGGTTTATCATTTTAATTTAGGAAAGGCGCCAATGTTTCACGTGAAACATTGGCATATGGCATTGTTTTAAGACTTCCTGGCATCCTCGATGACAATGGGCATTTGTTCGGTTTCCATGGGAACCCGCCCTACCATCTTTAGATCATAACCTTCAAGGCCCTTGATTTTTTTTGGGTTATTGGTCAGGAGGCGCATCTTTTTTACACCTAATGCCACCAGTATCTGGGCGCCCACACCGTAGTTTCGCAAATCCGCTTCCAGGCACCCCTCCTTATGGGATTCAGAAATGGTTTGCCCGTCTTCTTCAAGCATTTTGTATCGCGCTAGCCTCAAACCCCTTCCTTCCTGCTGGATGTAGATAATGACTCCCTGCTCTTCCTGTTGTACCAGTTCCATGGCTTTATCCAGTTTGGCGCGGCAGTCGCACCTGAGGGAGTTGAATATATCGCCGGGGGTGCATTGGGAGTGGACGCGAACCAGAATTTCCTGTTCGGGATCGATATCCCCTTTCACTAACACCAGGTGCTCGTGGGCGTCAATATCGTTTACAAAGGCCAAGGCCCGGAATTCACCTTGCGGTGTGGGGAGAAGGGTCTCGGCGGCCAGGTGAACAAATGATTCCGTGCGCATTCGATATTCAATAATGTCGGCAACGCTGGCAATTTTGAGGTTGTGTTCTTCAGCAAAAACCTCCAGGTCCGGCATGCGTGCCATGGTGCCGTCATCCTTCATTATTTCACAGATAACACCCGCGGGTTTCAACCCTGCGAGGCGCGCCAGATCAACGGACCCTTCCGTCTGCCCGGTCCTGAAAAGCACACCCCCTCGCCGTGCCCTTAAGGGGAAAACGTGACCCGGTTGAACCAGGTCTTCCGGTTTGGCATCATCGGCAACCGCGACAGCAATGGTTCGGGCCCGATCAGCGGCGGAAATTCCTGTGGTTACACCGGTGCGAGCCCCAATGGAAATGGCAAATGCGGTTTCAAAAGGGGAGCAGTTATCCGTCACCATCTGGGGCAGTTTAAGGTTTTCAAGAAGATGGGGAGCCATGGGCAGGCAGATAAGGCCGCGGCCGTAAGTGGCCATGAAGTTGATGGCTTCGGGTGTGGCTTTTTCTGCGGCCATGGTCAGGTCGCCTTCATTTTCACGGTCTTCATCATCCACCAGGATGATCATTTTTCCTTCTTTTAAATCTTCCAGAACTTCTTCTATGGTCGCTAAAGGCATAACAAAAAAATCTCCGAGGTTTATGTGAAGGCATTCAATTTGAACAATTGAAATACCGCCAATTGTTTTTCTAAATCATCAGCCGCGGAGTCTACTTTAAAAGCTCTATCCTGGCAATGATTTATCGTATGTGTAGGATTGCTTGTTTGTCGTTACCAATTCAAAATATCGTCAACCGTAACCTGTGAACATATTATGATCGCTATCCCAAAAGTGCTTCGGCCTTTTGCACAACCGCATCAACGGTAAAATCAAAGACCCGGAAAAGATCTTTTGCCGGGGCGGAAGCGCCGAATCGGTTCATCCCCATAATAGCACCTTTAGAACCGGTAAAGCGCTCCCAACCGAGCGGGCTACCGGCCTCCACGGCAATGCGCAGCGGTATATGAGGCGGAAACACCCGGTGTCGATAAGCTTCCGGCTGGGCTTCAAAACGCTCCCAGGATGGGATGTTCACCATGCGGACCTTTACTCCCCTGGCCGTCAACTGTTCATGGGCACCGATAATGAGATGGACTTCAGCCCCGGTGGCCATAAGGATCAAATCAGGTTCACCGTCTTTGGAATCCGCCAGGATATAAGCGCCTTTTTGGAGCCCATGGGCAGGCTCATATTTCGAACGATCTATGACCGGCAGACCCTGACGGCTTAAAATCAAAGCACAGGGGCCATTTTGGTTGGACAGCGCCAGCCCCCAGGCCTCAACGGTTTCCTCGGCGTCGGCGGGACGAACCACCGTCATATTTGGAATGGCACGAAGACTTGCCAGGTGTTCAATGGGTTGGTGCGTGGGACCATCTTCCCCAAGGCCGATGGAGTCGTGCGTAAATACGTAGATGACCGGGAGCCCCATGAGGGCGGCCAGCCGAATGGCCGGGCGCATATAGTCGGAAAAGACCAGAAAAGTGCCGCCGTAAGGAATTAAGGCTTTACTGAGGGCCATGCCGTTTAAGATGGCGCCCATGGCATGCTCCCGGATGCCGAAGCGGATATTGGGGCCGCCGTCTTCTTTGAATTCACCAAATTCTTTCAGGTAGGTATTGTTGGAAGGGGCCAGGTCGGCGGAGCCACCAACAAGTCCAGGGAGGAAGGGTTTGACGGCGGCCAGCACCTGGCCGGATGCTTTTCGTGTGGCAATGTTCCCCTGGTCCACTGCAAAATGCGGCAACGCGCCATGCCATTTGGAAGCATCGGGCGCTTTGTGCATGGCCTGCCATTCCTGTGCCAGGTCCGGATGTTTTTTCTGGTAACCGGAGTATAGGGTCAGCCATTCATTTTCCAGACCGTCGCCGCGATCAAGGGCCTGGCGGAAAACGGAAAGAACCTCTTTGGGAACCAGGAAGGTTGGTTCTTCGGGCCAGCCACAATTTTCCTTGGTCAATAAAACCTCTTCTTCGCCAAGTGGCGCACCGTGAGCATCGGGTGTATCCTGTTTGTTGGGGCTACCCCAGGCAATATGGGTTCGCGCGATAATTAAGGACGGACGTGATGATTCTTGCCGGGCGTTTTTAAGGGCGTCATGGATGTGGGGCAAATCATACCCGTCCACCCGTTGCACCTGCCAGTTATAAGCTTCAAAACGACGTGCTACATCCTCGGTAAAGGTAATACCGGTGGTACCCTCAATGGTAATTTTGTTGTCCAGATAGATGTAAATGAGCTTTCCAAGACCCAGGTCCCCTGCCATGGAAGCTGCCTCCGATGAAAGGCCCTCCATCATATCGCCATCGCTCACAAGGGCGTAAATAAAGTGATCCACCAGAGGAAAATCAGGCCTGTTGAACCGGCTGGCGAGAAAGCGTTCCGCCATGGCCATGCCCACGCCGGTGGCAAAACCCTGACCCAGGGGTCCGGTGGTGGTTTCTACACCGGGGGCGCAACCATATTCAGGATGGCCCGGGGTAGGACTATCCAACTGGCGGAATTCTTTTAAAGCGTCGAGCGAAAGGGCATAGCCCGTGAGATGGAGCATTGCGTAAAGAAGCATGGATCCGTGGCCGGCAGACAGAACGAAGCGATCGCGGTTGGGCCAATCAGGATTTCCGGGGTTATACTTCATGGCGCGGGTCCACAACACATAGGCCAGTTCGGATGCCTCCATGGGCATTCCCGGATGGCCGGAATTGGCCTTCTGCACCCCGTCCACCGCAAGAAACCGGATGGTGTTGATGCATTCTTTTTCAAGCTTATCTGTAATGCCGCTTTGCCTGTTCAACGTATTCGTGGTCATTGATTGTTCCTCTTCATGGGGTCTTTTTGAGCGCGTTCAAGAAGAATAAACGGTTAACTATCGGTAATTACTGGCTATTTATGCTTTCGCGCCCGAGGGCAGGAAGCAGATCCGAGCATTGATTCTTGAGAGTCCAGTAGCTGACACATAAAAATCCGACATGGAATCAGTCATCCTCATGGGCCGTGAAATCCAGCGCCATTTCAAAAGCGGACCGGGTGAAAGCCAGAACGCGATGAAAATCCTCGTCGGACAATGTTCTGGCCCGATCGTGGCCTCGATAGATATTGATAAACTGCCGCTCCCGCTCCAGTTGAACCGGCAGCCTTCCCATACCCCACTTTTCGAGGACTTCCCATACCTCAGGATTGTAGGTGCGGGTCAGCTTGATGATAAACGGGATGGGGTCGTGGCGGGCGAGCAAGGCGGCCAGGCGTAGAATCAACTCAAATGAAAGGGTTGCGGCGCCGTTTTCAACAGCGGCCAGAAATGACGCATCAGCAAGCTGGATGGTGCGACTGACATCTTTCCGGGTCAGACCCGCAACCTCCCTGAGATCCCTCAGATAAGCACCTGCCTCTTCGATCAATTTAACCTGTTCAGGAGAATTGAGAACGGCTTTTCCAACCATTTCCGATACCATGGCGCCCTTGGAAACCAGTTTCATGGCCGTGGACGTCATGTTCAACAACATCTGGACAATGGAGCGTTGATCCTTGGGATAAGGTTCAAGAATTTCTTTCGGGATTTCAGGTGCTTCAGTTTCCATTACGATTTTTCCAGGACCAGCACGTCCACTTTACCTTCCAGGGCCTCCTTGAAATCGAGAGCATCCTGTTCGCTGCCAACAATGGCGCCGTAGTGCATGGGAATAGCGAGCCCGGGCGCGATGGCGAGGGCGGCTTTAACAGCCTGGTCCGCCGTCATAACATAGGTACCGGATACCGGCAGGAAGGCAATATCTACCGCCAGTCCCTTCATCTCAGGGATAAAATCCGTGTCCCCGGCATGGTATAGCCTGACACCAGACATCTCAACCAAAAAGCCAAGCCATCCGTTTCCTCTCGGATGAAAATCCTTATCGGTGTTGTAGGACGGCACGCCTGTTATTTTTACGCCGTCAAGGTCCAGGGTTTCTCCGGGTTTTATGACCCTTACGTCCCCTGTGAGTTTAGCGGCGGAATCCTTTTCGGTCACAATGATGGTTTCCGGTCCCTGAATTTTTGCCACATCCTCGGGCGAACAGTGATCGAAATGGTCATGGGATATGAAAATGAGGTCGGCCCGGGGACCCGACTCAATCTGATAGGGGTCAAAATAGACAATTTTTTCACCGTCGATTCGAAAGCCATCGTGCCCCAACCAGTGAATATTTTTTGCAAAGGACTCTGTCATGTTTGTGCCTCCCGTTCATTTCATGGATGAAATGGTGAAATCGTTGTGGGATGGTTCTAAAACCTGGGTTCTAACAAGGTTCAAGAATGATTTTATGGTCTATCAATGAAAACTGTTTGATTCTAGCGCTAATTTTTTCGGTCTCACCGAAGATGTTCACCAATATAATTTCATCGCGGTTGTTTTCCAGGGAATCCACATCTTCGAAAAACAACTCTTCCTTACCATTTTTCAGAACATAAGCCGTTGCTTCACACATGCTGATCCATCTCCTGTACGATCTCCCCTACCATATTGACCACCTGGCTGACCAGGTGAGGTAACGGCTCTCTGGAAACGCCAACGATTCTAATCTTTTCCTGGGTCAGGGGAATCAGAATTTTTCTGGCCGGGCTTGAGCTTACGGCCACTGCCATTTTTGGGGTCAGTTCGCCCATCATGGCATGGGCCACTAAAATGGAGATCGGTCCGATAATCACATCGACCCCCCGACAGGTATGTGCGATGGCATTTTCACCTGAGCCGCCCCGGTTGGCGCCTGCCTTCATCATCCTGGAAGTGGCAATGGAATTGGTTCCCAGGGCCAGGATTTCCAGATCCGGACCCAGGGAAGCCCTGAGACCTTTAATCAGGGTCGCGCCGATCCCTCCCCCCTGTCCATCCAAAACCATCAATTTCACAGTATCAACCCCTTGCACCATCGTTGTAGGGTGAAAAAACCGTTGCACCCAATCATAAACATCGATATTTTATGTGCGAAAATCTACCAGAGCTGGTAAATATTGTAAAGATCTGAAATCCCAAAAACAACAACACGGAGGATCTTTATGCTCACTCAAACAATCTATTTTGCCTTGGGTGCCTATCTTCTGGGCGCCATACCGTTTGGAAAAATCATTGCCAGGCTGGTGGCACAAATGGATATTACACAAAAGGGAAGCAAAAATATCGGTGCCACCAATGTCGCCAGGGAGTTGGGAATCAAGTGGGGAATTTTAACACTGGCCCTCGACGTGTTGAAGGGCCTGGTCCCAATCCTTGTTTTTTCAAGCTATTCTCTCAAAGGCGGCAATCCGGGCCAAATGGCGCTGGCTGCCGTCAGTCTCTGTCCCCTGCTAGGGCACCAGTTTTCCATCTTTATGGGATTTCGGGGGGGCAAAGGGGTTGCCACGGCATTGGGCATTTATCTGGCCCTTTCTCCTTTTTCCTGCCTCCTGGGGCTCCTGGTGTTCCTCCTGGTGGTCCTGAAATGGAAATTCGTATCCCTGGGATCCATGGTTTCATCGGGCTCAATCCCCATATTTCTAACGCTTTTTCATGAACCGAAACCAATGGTATTGGCTTCCGTTGTCATGGCGGCGCTCATCTTTTTCAGACACGGTGAAAACGTGGTAAGGCTGGTCAGGGGTGAGGAAAGAAGATGGAAGCGGAGAAGTGATCAGGTCAAGAATTCCACCAATCGGTCCAATTCATCGTCGGAATAGAAATACAGAAGAATCTGGCCTTGTTTGCCCTCCTTTTTGATTTCAACCTTGGTCCCCAGGCTTCGTTTCAGATTGTCCGACAGCGACCGGATATAGGGATCATCTTTGGATAGCACCTTTTTGGGTTTGGGCGGGTTTTTCAGTTTCCTGGCCAGGGCTTCAGCCTGCCGTACGGACAACCCTTTTTTGACAATGGCATCCCGCAACAGCTTTTGTTGGTTTTTTTCTCCTATGCCGGCCAGCAATCGTGCGTGTCCCATGCTGAGGCGGTCGTCAATCACGTCCTGTTGAATGGCGGTGGGTAGGTTGAGCAACCGTAACAGGTTGGCGATGGTGGAGCGATCCTTGCCCAGCCGCCGGGACAGCATTTCCTGGGTGGATGCCGTATCTTCCAGCAATTTTCGATAGGCCATGGCCTCTTCTATGGGATTGAGGTCTTTTCTCTGAATGTTTTCAATGAGCGCCAGTTCAAGTGACTCCGACGGTGTTACGTCCCTCACCACAACGGGGACCCGGTCCAGTCCTGCCATCTGGGCGGCCCGCCATCGTCTTTCGCCGGCAATGAGTTGATAGCCCGCCTCGGTCTGGTTTACCAGCAGGGGGGTCAGGATGCCCTTTTCACGCACGGAAACAACCATTTCATCCAGCTCATGGGCCAAGAACCGCTGCCGGGGCTGATCCGGATTGGGTTCAATGGCGGCCACGGGGCAATGGAAAAACTGCTCCTCTTTTTCATCCAGATCGTGACCATCAGGAATCAGGGCCGATAACCCCTTTCCAAGGGCATTTCGTTTTGTCATGGTGCCTTCTTTCTTTCAAGTATTTCACGCGCCAGCGACAGGTAGCTTTGCGCGCCCCGGGAGCGTATGTCATAAAGAATAATGGGTTTGCCATAACTGGGCGCCTCACTCAGGCGGACATTTCTGGGAATCACGGTCTCGAGCACCCGCTCATTGAAGAGCGCCCGGGCTTCCGCCTCCACCTGACGGGAAAGATTGTTCCGCTTGTCATACATGGTTAGCAAAATATCCACGCGCCTCAGCACCGGGTTGAGGCGCTTTTTGATAGCTTTCACGGTGGTCAGTAGTTTGGACAGCCCTTCCAGTGCGTAATATTCACACTGAAGGGGTACCAGAACGGATGATGACGCCGTGAGCGCATTGATGGTGAGAAACCCCAGAGAGGGGGGGCAATCGATGAAAATGTAATCATAGCGCGCCCGAAGTTCTGTTATAATTTTTCTCAGAAGAAACTCCTTTGAGGCCATGGAAACCATTTCCACTTCGGCACCGATGAGTTCTCTGGTGGCACCCAGAAGATGAAGATGGGGGAGTTGGGTTTCAGAGATGGCATCTTCCAGTGAAGCCGTTCCCATCAAAAGATCATAAAGGCCGTGGGAAAGGGTGTTGATGTCCAGCCCCAAACCGGTTGTGGCATTCCCCTGGGGATCACAATCAATCAAGAGACAGGTCTTTTCACCGGCGGCAATGGCAGCGGAAAGGTTAACGGCGGTGGTTGTTTTTCCCACCCCCCCTTTTTGATTGGAAACGGAAATGACCTGAGCCATATGGATTCTTTACGAGATAAACCTTTCTTTATTGAAGTGCGTTTAAGACCGAACCCACGGCGAAGCGGAACGTGCGCCCGGCCAAAGTATATATTGGAAAGGTCAAAAGCGAAAGGCAAAAAACCAACGCGTTTGATTTATAGCTTCAGGCCCAGTTGAAATCCTTCCCGAATGGCCGTCAGCACGTTTCGCGGATTTTTAGCGTCTCCGATCACGTGGATTTCCGGCACCTGGTCCTCTATTATATCCACCAAACCGTTTTCCGCCTTTGACCCGGCAGCCAACACCACCGTATCGGCGGCGATGAACCCAGGCCCCTGTTCATCTTCCACCTGGAGGCCTTCAGGTGTGATTCCAACCGCTTCGGTTTGCGTCAGGATTTTCACGCCGAGGCGCTTCAGTTCCCCCATAAGGGTCCACTTGGTGGTTAACCCCACATCAGCGCCGGCTTTCTTGGTCATTTCAACCACCGTGACCCGTTTGCTTCCCCGGTTGAGCAGTTCCATCAATGTTTCGGGCGTTTCAGCACGGTTCACCATGAGAAAGTGAAGCACCTCGGGTGACAGGGTACCCTGGTTTGCCAGAAAAAGAGCGGTTTCCAGGCCCACGGCATTGCCCCCCAGAATCACTACGTTGTTTCCTGTTTCCGAATTTTTCTCCAACAGTTTCCATGCCTGAATCACATTGTCCCCGTCGGTGCCCTTGATTTTCGGTGTTGTTGGCTGGGCTCCCGCGGCCAATACCACCACATCCGGTGCCATTTGGCGGATGATGGCGGGTGTTGCCGCCTTTTCCATGATCGTTTCCACACCCTTGTCCCGGAGGTTATGGATCAGGTCGATGGCAGCAGTCTCCAACTCGTCCCGCCCGGGGATCAAATGGTTCAGCAAAATCTGGCCGCCAAGTCTGTCACTTTTCTCCATGAGAACCACATTGTGCCCCCGGTCTTTGGCGGTACGCGCCACCGTCATGCCGGCGGGCCCCCCGCCCACAACCAGTATTTTGCGGGATTTTGGAGCGGGCTTTATGGCTAATTCAGCCTCTCGACCGGCCCGCGGGTTCACCATACAGGTGGCGGGACGTCCCTGAAAAATGGAGTCAAAACACCCCTGGTTGCAGGCCACGCAATGGTAAATAAGACGAGATTTTCCGGTACGGGCTTTGTTGGGTAAATCGGGGTCAGCAAGCAATCCCCTGGCCATGGTCACCAGGTCTGCGCCACCGCTTCGAAGGACCTCCTCGGCCACCTTGGGATCATTGATGCGGTTGCTGGAAATAACCGGCGCCGACACGGCGGAACGAATCCCCCTGGCCAGGTATACATAGGCTTTTCTGGGAACGCCCATGGTGAGTTGCGGGACGCGCGTTTCATGCCACCCGCCGGTCACATTAAAAAGATCGACGCCCGCCTTTTCGGCTTCGGCGGCAAATTGTTTTGCTTCATGGTTGGTGTTGCTCCCCTTCATGAAGTCGTTGCCGGCAATGCGCAGCAGGATCGGATAATCAGGGCCCAAGGCCTTTCTAACTTTCAAAATGGTTTCGATACCGAACCGCATGCGGTTTTCAGAAGACCCCCCGTAGTCATCCTCACGGAGATTGGTAATGGGAGAAAGGAACTGGCTGATGAGATATCCGGCGCTTCCCAGGATTTCAACGGCGTCAAATCCTGCTTCCCGGGCTCGCACCGCCGCTTCTGCAAATTTGTTCTGTACACCGGGAATTTCCTCAAGTTCAAGCGCCCGCGGGGTTTCTCCCGTGAGCCTTGAGCGAACGGCGGAGGCCGAAATCGGTTTTTGACCCCCGATCATGACCGAATGGGTATACCGCCCTGCCTGATAAAGCTGGGCGGCGATTTTGCAGTCATGCTCCTTAACGGCATCGGTAAGCCGCGTTAACCCAGGTATGAACCGGTCGTCGTAAAGGGCGATCATGCCCACCATCCCGCCGAATTCATCGATGGGACATCCCCCCACAATGGCGAGGCCGACGCCCCCCCGGGCCCTTTCTGCGTAGAAATTAACGAGCTGGTCCGTGACGTCTCCCTGGGGGGTATAACCCAGATGCATGGCGGTCATGACGATCCGGTTCTTCAGTTCCATATTCTGGATGGTGATGGGGGAAAACAGGTGGGGAAAATCCATTTTGTCGACTCCTTATTAAGGGCAACCTCTCTGCACGCACACGATGTGGGACTTTGGCATACCTGAGAGAAAATATCAACCAAACCTTTTGGTGGGTGGTTTACTCTTCATCCATATAGGCTCTTTTTTTTCTCACCACCTTAATGAAACCATAAACCACAATCAACCCGCCCAGGGCAAAGAGAATTTCATAGAGGTAATAGCTCAGGTGGGCAAACCAGGCGATGTTCTGTTTAAGGGATGTCTGCCATTTTTTCTCAACTTTGTAAAGAGGTGTGTCAAAAACCATGGAAATGGCTTTACGCAACGGGACGTTCTCTTTCATGAGCGCTAGAATTTCAAGTAAGCCCGGTTTTCCATGGGTGAGAATGATGTAATCGATGATGCTTCTGCTTTCTTCATAGGCCAGACGTAATGCGTTTGCGTTTCCGGGAAATCCCTTGTTCAGAGCGCCCAGCGGGATGAGTCCATCGGAGAAGGCGGCTTTCGGCAACAGAGCATCCCTTTGGTCATGGAGAATGTCCATGACGCCGTTGCTGGCCCATTGGGCAACCCCTTCATCGAACCATCGTGGAATGGGGACGTTCTCGATTTCTTTGTGAAGCAGCAGATGGCAAAGTTCATGTTTCAGGATATTTTGAAAATTCATGGGATTCCTGATTCTGGGATAATCTATGATCACAAGATTTTTATTGGGTATGGCAAAACCCACAATCAGGGGGCTTTGGGTTATTTGACGGAAACGCTGGGGATCTTTCATCAAAATGATGGTGGGTTTAAAACGAAAAGGCCAACCGAATGTTTCCTGAAGATCCTTTTTGATTCCAGGGGTCATTTGGGCGGCCTCCCTGGCGGCGGTGCCCAGTGTGGGAGGAAACAGCACTTCCACACCGTCGCCTTGAAGCGTTTTGAATTCAGCCGCATGGGGGGATGGTGCGGCAAAAGAAGAAAGAATAGAGAAAAGAAGGATTGCCATCATGAGAGACGTGGCCCATCTAAGGGATTGAGAGCGCTCAGGGATAATAGCATTCATGGGGTCTCGAACGGATCTGGGGTATGTTCCAGAGGGCGTGGGCCTTGAAAAGAAAATGGATATGGCCTACTATGGTTCCACGTATCGGAGAAAAGGAAAATGGCTTGCATATGAAAAATGTCCTTACCGGCCTTGATCGCCTGACCGATGGAGAGTGGACCCGCTTTAAGGGTCAGCGGCTGGGCCTGCTCTCAAACCAGGCTTCCCTCAACCGAAACCTTGAAACCGCACGGGATGTGCTTGTAAGACGACTTCCCGGACAGCTTCGAGCACTTTTCGGGCCGCAGCACGGCTACGGTGGAGAGGACCAGGATAATATGGTTGAAACGCCTCACGCCCGGGATCAGGTCCTGAACGTTCCCGTTTTCAGCCTGTATGCCGATTCGCGGGATCCAGGCCCCCGGATGTTTGATCTCATCGATACGCTGATCGTGGACCTTCAAGATGTGGGAACACGGGTTTATACATTCTCATCCACCATGCTTCGTTGCATGAGGGGGGCAGCGCGGTTTGGGAAAAAAATCGTTGTTCTGGACCGACCCAATCCCCTCGGCGGGGATGTCCTGGAGGGGAGCCCCCTTACCCCCGAGCTTTTCTCGTTTGTGGGCCCTGCGTCCCTGCCCATGCGACACGGCCTCACCATGGGTGAAATGGCCCGACTTTTCAACCGGGTTTTCGCCCTTGGGTGCGACCTGGAAATCTTACCCATGTGGGGATGGCGCCGGCACATGACCTGGTATGATACCGGCCTCACCTGGACGATGCCTTCCCCCAACATGCCCTTTCCCGAAACGGCCTATGTCTATCCCGGTCAAGTTATCTGGGAAGGCACCCATGTTTCCGAAGGGAGAGGCACCTGCAGACCGTTTGAAATTTTCGGTGCGCCTTACTTCGACCCGGCAGCCATCAGAAAAAGCCTGGATTCCGAAGCCCTCAATGGCTGCCACTTGCAGGATTATCTGTTTCGCCCCACGTTTCACAAATGGTCCGGCGAGCTCTGTCGTGGTTTCATGATTCACGTTCTGGACCTTGATCTATATCGTCCCTACCATACCGCTTTGGCGCTGTTGCAAGCTGTGATTTCACTATATGGCGAGCGCTTTTTTTGGAAAGAGCCCCCTTACGAGTATGAATACAAAAAAAAGCCCATCGACATGATCTTGGGAAGTATTTCCCTTCGGCGTGGCCTGGAATCTGGCCAATCTCTCTCTCACCTACAGAAAGACTGGGCGTCGGATCTCAAGACCTACAGCCAGTGGATCAACCCGAGCCTGCTTTATTCGTGAAAATCCAAAGGGTGTGGTCACGCCACTTGTGGTTCAATCATGTGCAACGGGCCATGGGGAATGGAAAAGTGGTGTTTCAGTCTTTCTGACCGCCCCCGATCCATCGATCAATGGCATCTTTGTCGAATCTCCATACTCTTCCGATCCGGATAGCAGGAATCTTGCCCTCAGCCGCATACTTGCAAATGGTGATCTCATGCAGCTTTAAATATTTTGCAATTTCCTTGGTTGTCATAATTTTCGGCATAACATGCTCCTCAATATTCAAATAGGTTTAATGGGTATCTTGAAGGACGAAAAAGCCCAATTTCCCATCTCACTAGACTTTAATGCCGAGAAGACTTAAAGTCAATAAAAATTCTGTTAATAGTCGATGTTAAATGAACTTTTGCCAATTTCTTTCACTCTATTTGTATTTTGGCTTGCCAAACGCATTTCCACTTGGGTGCTGGCAGGGTGATACCCCTACGCATAAAATGCGATCCGTCACACGGCGCAATCTGGCGCATTTATTTTTTTCCGAGACCCTTACCCCTTGACGAGGCCCCGTCGCGTCATTATATAAGGCCTGAAAAATAAGAATAATTTTGAGAATTTCCCCATGGAAGAAAGTAGCTCGCATGGCCCACGGAAGAAAACGCAAACTCTGGCCCGATAAGAACACCTTAAAGGAACAATCCAATACCATCCGAACGGTGGGGAAATGGGGCTTCTATTTTATTATGATCGGTCTCATTGCCGGATTGGGATCCATTTTTTTTAGTTTTCTCTGTCAACTGGGATCTCATTTCCTGTTGGACCAGATCGCCGGATATCGTCCCCCCGCGCCTCCGGGAGAAGGGCATCTCTTTGAACCCACAAAAACGGTCTTCAACCGATGGGTGCTCCTGTTTCTGCCGGTTTTCGGCGGACTTGTGAGCGGGTGGCTCGTTTATACCTTTGCGCCGGAAGCCGAAGGACACGGCACCGATGCCGCCATCGACTCATACCACAACAAGGGGGGCTTTATCCGCGGAAGAATTCCCATTATCAAAACCTTCGCTTCTGCTATCACGTTGACCTCGGGAGGATCGGGCGGTCGTGAGGGGCCTATCGCTCAGATCGGCGCCGGTTTTGGATCATTTCTCGCCACAAAACTGAAGCTTTCAGACCGGGAGCGCCGGATTATGCTGGCAGCCGGTATGGGGGCCGGTGTGGGAAGTATTTTCAGGGCACCGCTGGCCGGCGCGCTGTTTGCCGCTGAGGTTCTTTACCGGGACCCGGAATTTGAATCCGAGGTGATTATTCCCGCCGGAATCTCATCGGTGGTTGCCTACTGTGTTTTCTGTCTTGTTTACGGATGGGGTTCCCTGTTCGAAACGGAGCCTTTTGTCTTCCGAAATCCCCTGGAGCTGGGGCCCTACACGGTTCTGGCCGTCGTTCTGGCGATGGCGGGATTCGTGTATGTGAAATCCTTTTATGGTGTTCAGAGGGCTTTCAAAAAATTAAAACTCCCCAATCACATCAAGCCGGCCATCGGGGGTCTGCTGACAGGGGCCATCGGGTTCTTCCTGCCGGAGGCCCTGTCGTTTGGTTACGGTTTTGCACAGATGGCGTTGGACAATGAACTCCCCACCCTGTTTCTTCTGGCCCTGGCATTGGGGAAAATAATGACCACCTCTTTTTCCATCGGCTCAGGGGGCAGCGGCGGTGTTTTCGGCCCCTCAGTGGTGATTGGCGGCGCCCTGGGGGGTGCCGTGGGAAGAATTTTTCACGACATCATGCCCAACGTGGTGACCCAGCCGGGAGCCTTTGTGGTGGTGGGCATGGCGGGTTTTTTCGCAGGTGTTTCCAATACCCCCATTTCTACGATCATATTTGTCAGTGAGATGACCAACTCCTATCATCTTCTCCTTCCGGGCCTTCTCGTGTGCTCACTGGTCTATCTGATTTCCCAGAAGTGGACCATCTACGACAAACAGGCCAAGTCGAAAATCGACTCCAACGCCCACCGGGGGGATTTCTTTGTGGATATCCTCGAAGCCATTCGTGTGAAAGAATTGACCGAAAAGTTCAGGAAGGTGCAATTGATTCCTCAGGATATGACGTTGAAGCGGTTCAGGAAAATTTTCAGTTCAAGCCATCAGCACTATTACCCTGTGGTGGACAAGGAAAACAGGCTCACGGGGATCTTTTCCATTAACGATATCCGCGGCGTCATTTTTGACCAGGAAATCGGGGATCTGGTGCGGATGAAAGATGTGGCCAATCACGATATCATCTTTACGACCCCCGAGGAAGATTTAAACGCCGTATTGAAAAAATGCACCATTCGTAATCTGCAACGGGTACCGGTGGTACGGGACGAGGATCATGCGGTTCTGATCGGCATGCTCGATCGCAGGGACCTGATCGAATGTTACAATAACCGTGTGGAGGAAATGAAGGCGGGTGTTGCCGGGGATCAAAGGGGCAGGGCCGTTACCGATTCAGACAGCGAAATGAACCGTTTCAGGGGCGTACTCGTGGGTGATGCCATGACCCCCGCCGTGGAACCGGTCAATGCTGCTTTGGATCTGGAGGGCCTCAAAAACCTGATTTATGAAAGCCGTTTCAGCAGTTTCCCCGTGGTGGATGACGAGGGGAATCTCAAAGGTATTCTGTCTATTTCCGATTGCAAGAGGGCGCTCAGGAAAGGCAAACGGTCAACGACTGCGGGGCATATGGCAACCCGCCATGTGGTTACGGTCACCCGGGGAGAGACCCTCCTGTCAGCCCTCGCCAAAATTACTTCCGGTGACTTTGCTGTACTTCCGGTGGTGGATGGCGATGATCCTGAAAAACTCCTGGGGGTCATCAGCCGGAGTGACATGATGTCGGCACTCAATGACGTGATGATTGAAAAATAAACATAATAAAGAGCAGTTTCCGGTTTCCGGTTCACAGTAGAAAGTATAGTGGTTTCGCAATTGAGAAAACGGTTAACGGTAAACCGACAACCGTAAACTGGTCTTATTTCATTGTCTTCAGCTTGCTCCTGGCGATTTTTGCTTCGTTGGATCTGGGGTATTTTTTGATGAGCTTCCTGAGAAGCAATTTGGCACTGGTCTTGTCCTTGAGCTCGTAGAAAGCCAGGGCCTGTCTTAAAAGCGCGTTGGGAACCTTATTTCCCCGCGGGTATTTCTTTATCACTTTCTGAAAAGCCAAAATGGCCTGTTCGTACTGCTTTAGGGCCATGTATGATTCTCCCACCCAGAAAGCGGCGTTGTCGGCCAGCTTGGATTTAGGATACTTCTTGAGGAAGTTCTTGAAACCAACGATGGCTTCCTCGTACTTCCCCTTGCGATACATATCCATGTTGATGTCATAGAGCTTCTGGTCGGGGGGGATTTTCACCTGGGGCTTTGGCTGGACTTTGGGTGTGGCGGGTTTCCGGGCCGCAGGGGTCGCCGCGGGTGATGTGAAAGCGTCTTTTTCTTTGGGTTGTATCATGGGCTCAAGACCCAGATAGGCGGAAATCCGGTCAACGCGCAGTTCCAACCGGGTCAATTGTTCACGCAATTCGTTATTCAGAGCTTCCCCCGCCATGGTATCTCTTTCGATGGATCGTTTGAGCAGATGGCTGTTCTCGTCCAGGCGGCCATTCAGGAACCGCATTTCTTCTTTCAGTTGATCCATTTCAGCGTTGTTTGTGGCCAGGCGCTTGCCGCTTGAGCCCAGTTCCTTGTCCGTTTTTGCTTCAACGGCGTCAATCCTTTTGCTGAGATACAGGAATTTATCTTCCGTGACGCAAGAGGAGAAAAAAAGAATACCCGACAAAAGAAGGAGCAGTCTGACACCGGTGGGCTTTAACAAAACATGAATTCCCATATTTTACCCCATTTGGCTAACATGTTGGAATAATACATATGTTTATCGGTACAATCCTGAAAAGGTTCCGAATGAAAACCGGCGTTGCGCCGGATGGTGAAGGCGCAACACCGGAAGTTATCATGAACAGCATTTTTTCGATGATATTGCCAAAACGCCCTGTGGATGGTTACGGGACTATTGAAACAGTTTGAATGTATCTCTCCTGTTCAGGGCCCATGCAACGGGATTGTTGGCGGGATCCGCCGGTCTCAACTCTCCGTAGCTGATGGTTTTCAGGCGGTCCGGAGAAATCCCGAGAGCAATGAGATAATTCTTGGCACTCATGGCCCGTCTCTCACCCAGGGCCAGGTTGTACTCTTCGGTGCCCCTGTCATCGCAGTTGCCGGCAATCAGTACCGAGTAGGATGGATTCGCCCGCAGAAAATCAGCTTTGTCCGTCAAAATCTGTTGCGCATCAGGTTGCAGATTGCTTCTGTCATATTCAAAGTAGATATTAAGGTTTTCGAAATCTGAAATCAAGGCGGCCTGCCTGGCTGCGGCTTTCTCAGCTTCAACACCTTCTACCACCACGACTTTCTGTCCTTCTTTAACAACGACGACCTCTCCGGATTCACCGGCAGGCGGGTTTACACCGCCGGCTGCGCCCACTTGCTTTTTCGCACAGGACGTCATGAAGAAAACTGAACAGATAAAGACCATTGCGGTTAACCCGGTGATGATTTTCTTTTCCATACACTCTTTTCCTCCCCTGAATTTGTAGTTAAACCCAAAAAACCCAAGCTGTCATCTGAGCGATCCAAAAGCCACAATCGTTCTGATCGTCATCTCAAGGCAACAGATTATCAGAAATTTAATGCGGACATTCCTAACATTTCTAATAATATATTTCAAGGGCTTATTCAAAACCCAGACATAAATTGATTTGACAGCTTTGCCCCATCGTTATAGTGTTATACAGGTTTAATGGGGTTTAAATTTCGGAGGAATAATGGCGGAAAAGAACTTTGAAACGGCGTTGCACCGGTTGGAAGAGATCGTGCAGCGTCTTGAAGGGGGCGAGATGCCCCTGGGGAAATCTTTGGAATCATTTGAGGAAGGAATGCAGTTGGCCGGTTACTGTTCCGGCGAACTTGAAGCAGCGGAGAAAAAAGTTTCCCTGCTTGTCCAGGAAAGTGGTGGAAAATACAGAGAAACGCCTTTCAGTCCGGGTGGAGAAAACAATGGTGAACCAAGCGAACTTTGATTTAAAGGCCTACCTCCTGGAGATGCGGGAACGGGTGGATAACGCCCTTAATGAATACTTTCCCCACGTGGATGGTCTTACGACAGATTTGATAGAAGCCATGAGATACAGCCTTTTCGCAGGCGGAAAGAGACTGCGACCCATCCTCTGCATGGCCGGTGCCGAAACGGTGGGCGGTGAAGGGCGCCGTGTGCTGCCCGTGGCCTGCGCCCTGGAATTGATCCACACGTATTCCCTGATCCATGATGATCTGCCCCTCATGGATGATGATGACCTCCGGCGTGGAAAACCAACCAATCACAAAGTCTATGGCGATGCCATCGCCCTTCTGGCGGGGGATGGCCTGCTGACGGAGGCGTTTAGCCTCATGACCTCATCGTATGCCACGGGACAAATTGCCCCCGACCGGCTGTTGGAGGCGATCCGGATGATTTCAGGCGCCGCCGGGCACGACGGAATGGTCGGGGGGCAGGTGGTGGATATGCAGTGGGAGGGAAAAAAAGCGGATCTTGAAACGGTAAAATTTCTTCATACCCGTAAAACGGGCGCCCTGATCACGGCTTCTGTGGTTTCCGGCGCCATTTTGGTGGGTGCCCCGGAATCCCAGGTCCGGGCTGTTTTATCCTATGGAAATAAAATCGGTTTGGCATTTCAGATCTCCGATGATATCCTGGACGTGGAAGGGGACAGCGAAACCATGGGAAAAATGGCGGGGGCAGATGAAGAGAAGGGAAAAACAACCTATCCATCGGTTTTGGGCCTGGATGAATCCAAAAAGATCCAAAGGGCGCTGGTTCAAGAGGCTGTCCAGGATTTGAAGGAGTTCGGTGAAAAGGCAGAACCCCTTCGACAAATTGCCCATTACATCATTGAGAGAAAAAAATGAGCGAAAGTGGATCTGAAAAAGGGAATCTATTAAGAAACATTGAAAGTCCCGCGGACATTAAGGACTTTTCCTTGAATCAACTACAGGATCTGGCAGAAGAAATCCGCTGGAAAATTATTGAGACCACATCGAAAACCGGCGGGCACCTGGCGCCCAGTCTTGGAACAGTGGAGCTGTCCATTGCCCTGCATTATGTTTTTGATACTCCCAAGGACAAAATCATATGGGATGTGGGGCATCAGGCCTATACCCATAAATTGCTCACCGGGCGACGAAAACAGTTTCATACCCTCAGAACATATGGGGGTATCAGCGGTTTTCCGAAGCGTGCGGAAAGCCCCTACGACGCTTTCGACACCGGGCATAGCAGTACGTCCATCTCCGCGGGGTTGGGTATTTCAACGGCCAAATGCCTCAAAGGGGAGAAACGGAAAGTTATTTCGGTGATCGGAGATGGTTCCATGACCGGGGGAATGGCCTTTGAAGGGCTTAACCAGGCCGGGCATACGGAGAAAGATCTGATTGTTGTACTCAATGACAATGAAATGTCCATCGCGCCCAATGTGGGGGCGTTCTCATCGTTTCTAAGCCGCAAAATGACCGGCAAGCGATTCGTAAATTTCAAGAAAGATCTGGAAAATTTCATAAAATCCCTCCCCGGTGTCGGGGAAAATATTCTCAATTTTGCGCGTAAAAGCGAAGATTCCTTTCTGGCTTTTTTTACACCGGGGATGATGTTCGAAGCGTTTAAATTCAAATATATAGGCCCCATTCAAGGGCATCGTCTGGACCGCCTGATCGAGACGTTTGGCAATACCGGCAATCTGCAGGGCCCGGTTTTGATTCATGTGCTCACCCGAAAAGGGAAAGGATATGAGTTCGCCGAAAAAGACCCGGCCCACTTTCACGGGGTGGGGTCCTTTGATGTTCGAACCGGTGTCCCTCCCGCAAAAAATCCCACGAAATCAACCCCTTCTTATACCAGTGTTTTCGGCAAAACCATGATGGATCTGGCATCCCGAAACGATCGGTTGTTTGCCATAACCGCGGCCATGCCCGAGGGAACCGGTTTGGCGTCGTATGCAAAGGCATTTCCGAGAAGGTTCCTGGATGTGGGAATTGCGGAGCAGCACGCCGTTACCTTTGCCGCGGGCCTGGCGACGGAGGGGTTTCATCCGGTTGTGGCCATTTACTCCACATTTCTTCAAAGGGCTTTTGACCAGATTATTCATGATGTGTGCCTTCCCAATCTGCCGGTGGTTTTTGCACTGGATCGCGGCGGCGTCGTGGGTGAAGACGGACCGACCCACCATGGGCAGTTCGATGTGAGCTATCTGCGCAGCCTGCCCAATATGACCATTATGGCGCCAAAGGATGAAAACGAGTTGCGGCATATGCTGTTTACGGCGCTGAATCACAGCGGGCCCGTGGCCATCCGTTATCCACGGGGCAGTGGTCTCGGTGTGCCGCTGGATGATGAATACCAACAGCTCCCCATGGGCGAAATTGAAATTCTGAAGGAGGGAAAAGATCTTCAGGTGCTGGCACTGGGCAGCATGGTGTATCCATCCCTCGAAGCGGCCCGTCTCCTGGAAGAGGAGGGGCTATCTGCGGGGGTTTTGAATTGCCGGTTTGCAAAACCCATGGACAAAAAAATTGCTGCCCTGGCAGCCCCGTCAGGCCGGCTTCTGGTGGTGGAGGAGAACGTCAGAATGGGCGGCCTTGGTGGCGGTGTCCTGGAGCTTTTAAATGACATGGAAGGCCGGGACATCCGGGTGAAACGGATGGGGCTTCCGGATCTGTTTGTTGAACAGGGCCCGGCGGTCCTGCTTCGGAAGAATCTGGGTCTCGATGTGGAAGGCATTGTGAAGGAGGCCAGAGATTTCTGCCAGGAAGCCTGAGAACCGCAAATTACGATTGGACAAATTAATGGTTCAAAGGGGGTTGGCCGAAAGCCGTGAAAAGGCCAAGGCCATGATCATGGCGGGTCTTGTGCGGGTGGGCGATGCAAAAGTCGATAAGGCCGGTCATTCGTTTCCCGAATCCGCTCCCATTCACCTGAAAGAACCATACCCGCCCTTTGTCAGCAGGGGCGGAATAAAGCTTGAAGGGGCCATCAAACACTTCTCCGTGAATGTTCAATCCCTCGTGTTGCTGGATGTGGGGGCTTCCACCGGCGGTTTCACCGACTGCCTGCTGAAACGGGGTGCTGAAAAAATCATCGGCATTGATGTGGGGTACGGTCAGTTTGCCTGGAAACTTCGCCAGGACCCCCGCGTAACCCTGATGGAAAAGACCAACATCCGGTACCTGACATCAGATGATCTCGGAATCCTCGCCCAAGGGGCCGTCATCGACGTTTCTTTTATTTCCCTTAAACTGGTGATTCCTGCGGTGTCCCGTCTCCTTGCGGATCACGCATTCATTATCGCTTTAATTAAACCCCAGTTTGAGGTTGGCAAAGGGAAGATTGGAAAGGGAGGGGTGGTGCGGGAACCGGCGCTTCACGAATCCGTTGTTACGGATTTAGAGACTTTTTGTAAAACTTCCGGCTGGTTCGTCCGGGGCGTTGTTCCGTCCTCCATATTGGGCCCCAAAGGCAACCGCGAGTTTTTTATCCACCTGGACCGTTAACGGCAGTCCCAGCTGTTTTCCACCAGGAAGGGCGAACCTCAAGAAGGGCGAACCTCGGGAAGGCGCCCTTTGTCAGGAGACCGAAAAGATGCAGGGTATTGATCGACTCGTTGAGATCATACAGGAAATTTCTTCCGGGGAATATTCAAATGACATCATGGCGCTGACCCGCGAAGACCAGCCGGAGACGGTGCAAACCATTGCGGAAGCCATGGGTCTGATGATGGTCAAGGTCGAGGCGAGGGAGTATCGGCTGGAGCTGATGGTCCAAGAGCTGGAAGCATTAAACGAAAAGATCAAGCAGAACACCATCCAGGTGGTTTCCACAATGGCCCATGCGCTGGGGGCGCGTGATGCCTACACGGAGGGGCATGCCGCCCGGGTGGCGGAAACCGCCTGCAGAATAGCCCGACAGATGGAATTGCCGCAGGAAGAAATTGAGTTTATCCGATTAGGTGGCATCCTGCACGATATCGGAAAAATTGGTTTTCCCGATCGTCTTTTCGAACCCCATGCACAAAAAAACCCGTCTGACCTGGTCAAACAGATTACCCGTCATCCCAGCACCGGGGCAAAAATCCTCCAGGATCTGGACTTCCTGGGACCGGCGCTTGAGTACGTTCATTGCCACCACGAACGTCCTGACGGGAAAGGATACCCCCGCCATCTCAAGGCCGAACAAATCCCCCTGGGCGCCAGGATACTGGCTGTTGCAGATGCCTTTGACGCCATGACGACCGACCGGCCCTATCAAAAAGGGAAGCGTCCCGAAGTCGCATTGGATATTTTAAAAAAGGGCGCCGGGGAAAAATGGGATGACCGGTGCGTTTCGGCCTTTGATGCGGTTTTGAATGTTGTAAAATCGGAATCAGAGGCTGATGAACGCCAGACCGACTAATGGCCACCCATTCGCTTTGAAGCTTTGATGGGGTTGATTTTTGCGCCTTTTGTGGCTTCCGCTTTCAGGTGGGTTGCCATGCTGCAATTGCCGATACGCCACTTGGCGGTGGGATCCGGGAATACCATGCAGTATTCACCATCGGTATAATTTACGATTCTCTGACAGCCAACACACCCCTCGACAATCTTGTGACATGCGCCGCCATTAAATCCACACCCTTTCTTGCTCATGAAAGAGCACTCCTGACCTTCTTTTACTGTTATACAAACCATTTTAATCACGTCCTCTCAAATATTTTTTAGCCGAATCTTATGCCTTATGAAACCTCGATTGTCAAGAAAAATAGGCATGAAGTTTAAGATTTCAAGGAAAAAATTACAGCTATTTATAACGATTCATTTTCTACCAGGTATTATCCATAACATTTCCCCGTGTGATTTAATTTGACTTATATAGTAGTTAGGTGTAAGCAAGATCAGGCGTGATTTACAAACCAAATTCCTTCTTTGATTCGATCAAAAAAAGAGGATTAAGTGTGGTTTACATCGATAAAAAACCCCGTAATTCCGGACAGATGGAAAACGGGGTTTTATTTTTTTATGCAATGGAGAAAGGTATCTGGTGAAGACTAGGAAGATGAATTTTCATTATTGTGATTCTCAAACCCAAAATAATTCAGGCCCCTAAAGGCAATGGAAACGCAAGAACAAATACGGAAAAGTGTTCAGGATGCCAGGCATCTGTACCAAAAACTGATCCTTTTGGTGGGGAAATCCGGGTCCGGCAAGACGGGAGTTCTTAAAAAAATTTCCAACGAGTTTGCTGTCCCCATGATCAATGTGAACCTTGAGATCTCGTCCCGTCTTCTGGATGTACCCGTGGAGAAGCGGGCAGCCTCTTCATCCAGGCTGTTTTCAAACCTCCTTAGCGATACCGGGAGCGATATGGTGCTCCTGGACAACATGGAGATTCTTTTTGATAGATCGCTTCAGCAAAACCCCCTGTCCCTCCTTCAGAACAATGCGAAAAACCGGGTCGTTATAGCCGCATGGAATGGAGCGATAGAGAATGGACGCTTGATGTATGCAAGGCCGGAGCACCATGAATTCAGGGCCTATCCATTGGAAGCTGCCGGCATAATCATGGATCTTAATCCATCGTCGGATGAATAATCCGATCCTGGCCGAAACGGAGGCAAAACATGTATTACCATGAACTCATTCAGTTCGACCCCATTGAAACGACTATCCAACTCATTGAATCGGACGATAAAGCAAAGGCCCAGGAGTTGGTTTCAACGTTTGTAATTTCCGATGACATGGCCCTTAACATCACGAAGATCGCTTTTGAACAGCTTCAATTTGAGCACCCCTCTGATAACAAAGGGCTTTTATTTGTCGGAAACTATGGTACGGGTAAATCCCACCTGATGTCCGTCATCTCCAGCGTCGCGGAATATGAGGGGATGGTCGAAAACGTCAGAAATGAACGGGTCGCGAAGGAAGCCGGAAAGATTGCAGGCAAGGACCCGAGTAAGGTCAGGATAGTATTGGAGTGAAAAAATGAAATCACTGAATTCCGAATACCTCCAGAAGCAGCCAATTACCCATAACCTTTTGCAAACCATCCGCAGGATCGGGGAGTATAAGGGCAAACAGGATTTGTATAAAGAACAGTCGCCGCAGGTTCTTGAAACATTAAGGCAGACAGCGGTTATTCAAAGCACGGAATCCTCCAACCGACTGGAAGGCATTACCGCGCCCCAGGAGCGAATCAGGGAATTGGTTGTTAGAAAGACGACGCCTCGCAACCGCTCTGAACAGGAAATAGCAGGCTATCGGGATGTTCTCAATACAATCCACGGCAACTATTCTGAAATTCCATTCACAACCGGCATCGTGTTGCAGTTTCACCGGGATCTTTTTCAATATTTTCCCGGTCAGGGCGGCAACTGGAAGCCCGCGGACAACGAGATTACGGAAGTTCTTCCGGATGGCACACGTAATATCCGCTTTCATCCGCTTTCCGCGCATATGACTCCGGAAGCTATGGAGGCCCTTCACAAAAGTTACACCGAACTCCGGCAGTCGGGGAAAATTGAACCGCTTCTTCTCATTTCGACCTATGTCCTCGATTTTCTATGTATTCACCCGTTCCTTGATGGCAACGGCCGTATGGCCAGACTTCTGACGCTTCTTCTTCTCTACCAGGCAGGGTATGAGGTAGGACGCTATATCAGCCTTGAACAGATGGTGGAGCAAACAAAAGAAGGCTATTATGATTCCCTGTACACATCTTCCCAAGACTGGCATGAAAGGGAGCACGCCATTTTACCCTGGTGGGAATACTTTCTGGGGGTCATGTTGTTCGGATCATATCAGGAGTTTGAACGCCGCGTTGGAGTGATTACGACATCACGTGGCGCAAAACGGGAAATGATATTAGACACGATTAATCGTTTGCCGCGTCATTTCCAGATTAGGGATATAGAACGGGCATGTTCCGGCGTAAGTCGTCCCACAATCAACAGAGCGCTCAAGGAACTCAGAGATCAGGGAAAAATTACATGCGTCAAATCCGGAAGGGATGCAATGTGGGAAAAACATGATCACTAAATGCTTAATATGATCATGAGATGTCTTGGTGATCATGTTTATCAGGTGGAAGCGATAATCAATTTGAGAAGATGATTGTGAAAGGAGCAATTTTGACTGCGGAAACCACTTTTGACAGCACCAAACAATCCCTGCAGGATATCCTGAAAGATATTAAATCTGGAAAAACCCAATTGCCGGACTTCCAAAGAAGCTGGGTGTGGGATAATAATCATGTAAAAAGCCTTCTGGCCAGCATTTCCGTGTCTTACCCTATTGGGGCGGTCATGCTTCTTGAAACCGGAAACCCGGATGTTCGGTTCGGGCCGAGGCTGGTTGAGGGGGTGGAATTGGATCCAGCACCAGAGCCTGAATGGCTGATTGTGGATGGCCAGCAACGGCTGACGGCCCTGTATCAGTCCCTCTTCTATGGAAAACCGGTTAAAACCAAAGATGTCAGGAAAAATGCCATTGAAAGGTGGTATTACCTTCATATCCCTACCGCACTCGATCCAAACGCAGACCAGGAAGACGCCATCATATCCATTCCGGCAGATAAGAAAATCCGAAATTTTCGTGGTGAAGTTGTAGAAGACTATTCCACCGTAGGGTTTGAGTGTGAAGGCGATATGTTTCCCCTCCCGCTGGTTTTTGATTTCCCGGCTCTTACAGCTTGGTCGGCTGTATATACCAAGAACGGAGGAGACAAATTTCAAAACTGGTACAGATTTAAAACAAGTAAGGGAGCTGTTCCTGGATTTCCTGATGGAAGAGTTGCCTGGTAAGGATGGGCGAAGGAAGACATTTACGGTCATCAATCGGATCTGGGTCTCTCCTTCAGAAGAATTGACGGCTTTGAGGGATGATGCGTTGAAGCTGAAACCGGACACCATCGTCCACTGGGTGATGTGCATGGCCGCCTATCCGTTTTTTGCATCGGTGGCGGAAGTAACCGGCAGGCTTTCAAGTCTCGATGACAGGCTATCCAAACATCAGATTATCAGGCGCCTTTACGAAAAATACGGGGACAGGGAAATCGTCGAACGGGCAGGCAGGCATGTGCTGCGTACGTTTGTGGAACTGGGAGTCTTAATTTCAAAAGGCAGAGGGCTTTATCAAAAGGCTGAAAAAATACAGATAGTGAACAAGCCCATCCTGCCTCTAATCGTTGAAGCGACCATCAGAACCAATGGCAAAAAGATGATGCCGGTGAAAGAAATCGCACATAAATTTGCCCTTTTTCCCTTCCGGTTGCACCAGCTGTCCCATGAAATTATCGATAACGACCGGATTGAGTATGCCCGACACGGACTGGATAAAGAGATCTATATTTTGAAGAACCAATACAGGTGAAAAATCATGTCAAAACCGAAGTGTGAAATTTGTAACCATAAACGCGCCAAAAGAAAATGTCTGGTATACAACGGTCAATTCATTTGCCCTTTGTGCTGTGCTGATTTGCGAAACGAGGCATGTGAAGGATGTCGTCATTACCAGGCTGCAACCAGGTATGAAGCATCGAAAACAGAAGCCAAAGTGAAAAAGAAATTCATGATAGAGATCGATGAGGACGTTGAAGATGCGGTTGAGGCGGCCTTGTCATGGGTTGAAAAGGGGGACTTCCAAAAAGCGCGCGGCATACTGAACGATCTTGCTGAACAACACCCCGGGAATCATATGGTGATGTATGGATTTGGAACAGCATGCGCCTTTGAAGAGAATTTTGAAGAGGCCATCGCATATTTTGAAAAAGCCATCGGGATTTTCCCTTATTTTGTTCAGGCCTATTATAATCTGGGTGCTGCCTACCAGAAAGAATATGATTTGCGAAGATCCGTTGATTGCATGCAGAAAGTCATTGACATCGGGGGTGATGAGGAACTGGTCGAGAGAGCACGGGATTCAATTCGATTTCTTGAAAAAACCGTCATGGAAGCCTCTCACATTACCCTGGATGAATTTCTAAAAGCGCAAGAGTTGTTTGACGCCGCATTTTCCCATATGGAGAAAAGCCGATGGGAGAAGGCTATTGCGGGATTTCGAAAATGTATTGAAATCAACCTGGAACATGCCCAGAGCTATGGAAATATGGGCATCTGCCATGCCCAATTGGGGGAAAAAACAAACGCATTGGCTGCTTTTGACAAGGCATTGGAGATTGATCCTGAATATGAACCGGCAATTGCCAACAAAATGCATGTGGAAAAAATGCGAGATGGCGAGCCACTGACCGTACGGGAAATGAAATCCATTGAATACTATCGGGAGTATCCCCACAAGAAGAAGAGCTACCTTCAATCTCTTCTGAACGAAACTTTGAAATAATCCAGCCCCAGGCACACTGGAAAATAATGCAGTTGCCCGGCGTCATTAACTGAGAATGCCCGTGTCACTTTAGCCGGGCACTGGAGGGATTATGCTGAGCCCCAGCTCTTTCAGCTGTTCCGGGTCTACCGGGGAAGGTGCTTCCGTGAGGGGGCATGTCCCGCTGGTGGTTTTGGGGAATGCGATGATTTCCCGGATGGAATTGACCCCGGCCATGATTGCCACAAGACGGTCAAACCCCAGGGCCATTCCGCCGTGGGGGGGAGCGCCATGCTTCAGGGCGTCAATGAGAAAACCGAACTTCGAGCGTGCTTCCTCAGGCGTTATGCCCAACGCTTCAAACACCATCTCCTGGGTTGCCGCATTGTGAATCCGGATGCTGCCACCACCGATTTCCGTCCCGTTCAACACCAGATCATACGCCCGGGCCCGCGCTTTTTCGGGGTGCTCCAGGAGTAATGCCAGGTCTTCCTCCATCGGGGCTGTAAACGGGTGATGGACAGCCATAAACCGGTCGTCGGTGTCATCGTATTCCAGCAACGGGAAATCCGTCACCCAGACGAAGGCGTATTCCCCTTCTTTTATCAATCCCTCCCGCCGTGCCATTTCCAGACGGAGGGCACTCAGTGCGGCGTTGGCAATGGCGGGTTGATCCGCCACCATCAGGATCAGATCTCCCGGAGATGCGTCAAGACGTCCATTGAGAGAAAGTTTCAACCCATCGTCAAAAAATTTCGCCACGGGTGATTGCCATTTATCCTCTGCGATCTTGATCCATGCCAACCCTTTGGCGCCGTTGGCGGTGGCAATCTGGGATATTTCATCCAGCCCCTTTCTCGAATACGCGGCGGCTGCGTTCTTCACGCAAATGGCCTTCACCACGCCGCCTGCGGCAACAACCCCTTTAAACACCTTGAAGTCGGATTTTTCCGCAATATCGGTGATGTTTTTAAGTTCCATGTCAAACCGCAAATCCGGCCGGTCGTTACCAAAGCGATCCATGGCATCCTGATAGGTCAGGTGGGGAATGGGAGAAGGGATTTTTCTGTCCATGATGCGGGTGAAAAGCTCCCCCATCATGTTTTCAAAAACATCCATGACGTCTTTTTCATCAACAAACGCCATCTCCAGGTCCACCTGGGTGAACTCCGGCTGCCGGTCTGCCCGGAGGTCCTCGTCCCTGAAGCACCTGACCATTTGATAATACCGGTCAAACCCGGACATCATCAGAAGTTGCTTAAAGAGTTGGGGGGATTGGGGAAGGGCGTAAAACATGCCACTGTTGGTTCGGCTGGGTACCAGATAATCCCTCGCACCTTCAGGAGTGCTTTTGGTGAGAACGGGCGTTTCCACCTCGATAAAACCCCGTTCGTTCAGAAAGTCCCTGATGCAGGAGGCGATGGCGTGACGTTTTCTGAAATTTTCAAAGATCTGTGGCCTTCGAAGTTCCAGATAGCGGTATTTCAACCGGAGATTCTCGGATGCGTCCACAGCCCCGTCCACCTGGAACGGGGGCGTTTCAGTCCGGTTTAGAATCTTCACCTCTTCCGCCCTTATTTCGATTTGTCCGGTGGAAAGATCTCGGTTTTCCTGGCCTTCGAGTCTGGAAACCACCGTGCCTTTGACGGCCAGAACCCACTCATTTCTAAGGATGTGGGCCCTTTCATGGGCCGTGGCATTGACCTGGGGGTCAAAAACCACCTGGGTAATCCCTTCCCGGTCCCTCAGATCGATGAAAATGAGGTTTCCAAGGTCACGCCTTCTGTTCACCCATCCCATGAGGATGACTTCCTGGTCCGCATTGTTTTGCCTGAGGGTTCCGCAATCGTGGGTGCGTTTCCATTGGCCCAAAGAATCAATGGTAGCCGTTTGAGTCTGTTGATCTTTCATTATTATAAAATGTCCTTTAGGGTCGATACCAAATCTCTAAAATCCACATCCGTCTGTTCCCCGGTGTTCATATCGCGTAAAATGGCCTTTTCTGCGGCGGCTTCGTCGTCTCCTACCATCAGGACATTTTGGGCGCCCAACCGGTTGGCTTTTTTCATTTGCGATTTAAGTCCTTTTCCGCCGTAATCCAGTTCTACCCAGAGCCCGAGTTTTCTCAAAGCGGCCATCCATTGAAAGGTCAACGGGCCCACATTGTCGCCGAGGGCGGCGATAAAAAGGTTGGGTTTTCGGGGTTCCATGGGTTTTGACGCCTCCAGGAGAGCGACCAATCTCTCCACGCCCACGGCAAACCCGATGGCGGGATGGTTGGGACCCCCGAGGGTTTTGACCAGACCATCGTATCGGCCGCCGCCTGCAACGGCATTCTGGGCGCCCAGATGCTCAGTTTGAATTTCAAAGGTGGTTCGGTTGTAATAATCAAGCCCCCTGACCAGTCGATGGTTTTCCTCAAAGGGAATGTCTAGCGCACGGAGGTATGCCTTCAGGGATCCAAAGTGTTCCTCGCAGTTCCCGCAGAGAAATGTGGGTATGGTGGGCGCGTTTTGTACAATGGATTTGCAGGTTTCCACCTTGCAATCAAACACCCTTAAGGGGTTTAATTGTGCTCTTTTTTGACAGTCGGCGCAAAGGGAGGCGGTTTTGTCCGCCAGATAGCTTTTCAATTGTTCCTTAAAATTCGGCCGGCAGTCGGGACATCCCAGTGAATTGATATGCAGGCTCACATCCGTCAACCCCACCGTCTCAAAAAGACACACTGCCAAACTGATCATTTCCGCATCGCTCATGGGGCCCGGATCACCGAAAAGTTCAACATCAATCTGATGAAACTGGCGAAACCGCCCTTTTTGGGGCCTCTCATGCCTGAACATGGGTCCCACGGCGTAAAGTTTCTGTATGGGATATTGCTGGTACAATCGGTGTTGAATATAGGCCCTGACCACCGATGCGGTGGCCTCCGGTCTCATGGTTAATCCCCGCCCTTTTACATCTTTAAAGGAGTACATTTCCTTTGATACGATGTCGGTTTCCTGGCCGATGCCACGGCTGAAAAGCGCTGTTTTTTCAAGAACAGGGGTTTTGATTTCCCGGTATCCGTAGGCGGAAAACAGGCCCCGCACTATGGTCTCAATTTCCTGCCATCGCGCGGATTCGGTGGGAAGGACGTCCTTAAACCCTTTCAGTGCTGTAAATTCCAATGGATGATGCGCTCCCATATGTTGTAAAAATACATTGATTGTCGACTATTCGATGGTGATTTTTCTGGCCACTTTCTTTTTTCCATAGGGCCCTTTTTTCTCCAGGGACTTAATTTTTGAATCCACCAGGGTCTTGACGGCCTTAAGGAGTTCGAGGCGTGATCGATCCAGGTGCTCCCTGAATTCCGGGGCGTTCTTGGACAAGTCTTCGAATCCCTTGAAAAATTTTCCCAAAGGGCACGGCCCTTTGTCGTCGCAAGCCTCGGTTTTTTTCCTGCTCATGACGAACTCCTTCTATGAATCAAAATGGATCAATAAATATTGCCCTTCAAGGGTGGCTTTGAGCGAGTCCAGCGCCGCCACCTGACGGGGAAGCATGACGCTTCGTTTAAAGCCGCCGATGCGAACAATCAGTTCATCCGCGATTTTGTGCAACGCCACATCCCGCTTCTCAATAAAGGGCAATTTCATTTTCAATTGGTATTTTCCCTCAACCTTCGTCAACTCGTAGGGTTTTCCCATGAAAAACCGATCCAGCGGATTGCGGGAGCCGTATATCTTGTCCCCCAGGGCTTTGAGGTTGTCATAGCCCAGAACTTCACCCCTGAATAAGTTCACCGGCAGAAGCGGTACCGGCTGAAAATAGTCTTCTGCCTCTTGTACATATCGTTTCTGGCTTTCCCGCCAGTCTTGAAAATAGGGTTCGTTGACCGCATCGGGCAGTACGCGATTCATGATAATGGCATCAATGCTCATTTTGTAGAGGGAAAAGTACATGAATGCCCGCTGGGTTTCTTTCAAGACGATTTTTTCGGGGTTGGTGACCAGGCGAACGGTGGTTTTTTCGGGATCCGTCAGCAGTGCATCCACACCCCGGAGTTTTTCAAAAAGCCGTTCGATGGCGTCAAAGTAGTCTTCCCCCGGCAGGGGCAGATCATAGAAACGTTTGGCAACGGGTCGGGCATATTTGACAAGGGTCTTTTCGATTTTAAAAATCTTGTTGATGTACCATTCAAGGGTCGTGGGAATGCTGATAAATCTGAGCGATTCACCGGTGGGTGCACAATCCAGTAAAACCACGTCAAAATGATTGTTTCTGGCGTAGCGGTTAATGTGGAGGAGCAGGCTGACTTCTTCCATCCCCGGCAGAATGGCCAATTCCTCAGCCAGGATTTCGTCAAGCCCGGTGGTGTTCAAAAGGGTTGAAAGATATTTATGAATATCTCCCCAGTTTTTTTCAATCTCTTCCTGGATATCCAGTTCCTGAATCCACAGGTTTTCCCCTACCTGGACCGGTTCACCCTTGCTCTGATTGATGAGGGCCTTTTCCATGTCGAAGATGTCCGACAGGCTGTGGGCCACATCCAGACTCATGATGACCGTTTTTTTTCCGCGTTCGGCCGCTTTAATGCCTGTGGCCGCTGCCACACTTGTTTTTCCGACGCCGCCCTTGCCGGCGAAAAATATAATTCTCATTTTAAATTCTTATTGGGATTGTAATCATTGAGCGTTGCAAATCAGCTCAAGATATCATAGCTATCAAAATTTTTAAAGAAAAAGTGCAGCTCAATCGGGAGGGTGTCCCCGCGCGAAGGTACAACATCGGTCATTTGGATGCCCAGGGAGAAAAACTCGGCAGGGTTAAATCATGAAGATTAATCAAAGGGTGAGAGAAAAGGGATGGAAGCCGAAATTTGAATTGACGGGAACGACATCAAGAAATCGTCGAAAGATGACCGTAAGCCATGGATGGCTATCTACCGGATTCTTAATACCCCTTCTCTCTCCCCAAAAAACTGACCCATTCACCCGAATTTAGAAAAGCAGGGCGAATACCACGAATACAAAACCAAACAGACACAGCAAATTAATTGAGAAAGTCCACAGCTTGTTCATCGTCACCTCCCCCTTAAACCTTCGGTTATTGTTTCAAGACTTGGTCAAAGGGAACTCCCGGGTTGTTCCACTCCAAAACGTCAACGCATCTGGCTGCTATAGGAAGCAAAGGCTGTGCCAAACTTGAGACAAGATGTCTCAAGTTTATATAACCGCTTGAATATGAAGCGAAAATAATCTTATGGCTTTGAATGAGTAGTAAACAGTGATGTTTCAGGAAGTGCGTTTTGAACGAACATGTTCCATGGTGAGACTGATATTTTGAGATGAGTCTCATAATAAGGCAAACCACTGCCTCATTAATCGAAAATGGCCCGCACAAATTCGTTGGCGTTAAAAGCCCTGAGATCGTCCATCTGTTCTCCAATGCCGATGAAACGGATGGGAATCTGAAGCTGGCTGGAAATTCCGATGGCAATGCCGCCCTTCGCGGTGCCGTCCAGCTTGGTGAGGACAATGCCCGTCAATCCCAATGCTTCCTGAAACGCTTCTGCCTGTGAGATGGCGTTTTGTCCCGTTGTGGCATCGAGAACGAGCCATACCTCATGGGGAGCGCCTGAAAGCTTACGACCGATGACCCGGTGTACTTTCTGGAGTTCTTCCATGAGGTTGATCTGGGTGTGCAGCCTTCCGGCCGTATCCACGAGGACCACATCGACATTTCTGGAAATGGCAGCGGTCATGGCATCAAAAGCGACGGCAGATGGATCGGCACCGGTGCCCTGCCCGATGACCGTGGCGCCCACCCGGTCTCCCCAAATGGTCAGCTGTTCAACCGCTGCGGCCCTGAAAGTGTCCCCAGCAACCAGCATGACGGTTTTTCCCTCCTGCTTGAAACGGTTCGCTATTTTCCCGATGGTGGTGGTTTTTCCAACGCCGTTTACGCCTGCAACCATAATGACCATGGGTTCTCCCGGTTTTGGCGGTGGGTGTTCAACGGGTTCTTGATCCAGCAGGGAAAGGATATGATTTCTCAACAGTCCTTTCAGTTTCCGGGGGTCCTTCAATTCTTTCCGGGTCATCTTTTCCTGGACGGCATCCAGCAGGGTCTGGGTTGTTGCCACGCCGATATCGGATGTAAAAAGAATTTCCTCAAGCTGATCCATCAAACTTTCGGTGATTTCTTTCTTACCCGCAAAAAGGGTATCAATCCGGCCTGTGAAAGAGGATCTGGTCTTAGTTAGGCCGTGACGAAGCCTTTTAAAAACACCTTTCCGATGGTCTTTGGGTCTGTCCTCGTTCTCCATTGGGGAATTGTTGTCCGCTGTGTTGTCAGGTTCGGAGCTCTGTGGTGTTTCCACCGGGTTGATGGTCGGGGCCTTGTCATGTTTTTTCTTTCTAAAAATGGTCATTATGGTTGTTCCTTGCTCAAAGTGGGGATTTGGGAATTGTCATCTGGTTTTTCAGTTGGCGGCGAACTGGCTCTGCTGGCGTTGTATGTCAACGGACACGAGCTTTGATACGCCTTTGTTCTCCATTGTGATGCCGAAAAGACGATCGGTGATGGCCATGGTTTTTCGGCTGTGGGTCACCATGATAATCTGGGATTCCCTCTTTATCTTGTTTAACAAGTCATTGAATCGATCGATATTGGCTTCGTCCAGGGGTGCATCCACTTCGTCCAGAAGACAGAAGGGGCTGGGTTTGATCATGTAAATGGCAAAAATAAGGGCCATTGCCACCAGGGCTTTTTCGCCACCCGATAGGAGGCCCATATGACTCAATCGTTTGCCTGGGGGTTGTACCTCGACCAGGACACCGCTTTCAAGGGGTTTTTGTTCATCTGTCAGCTTAAGCCCGGCCGTGCCGCCGCTGAAGAGAATGGGGAAAATTTCTTTGAGCTTCTGGTCGACCCTTAAAAAGGTCCGGTTGAATTTTTCAAGGGATGTTCGGTTTATTTTCTTGATGGCGGTTTTTAAGGATTCAATGGAATTCAACAGATCCTGGCGTTGTTCCAGAATAAAATCGCGGCGTTCCTTGAGCGCCTCATACTCTTTTATGGCCGTCAGGTTAACTTCTCCCATGTTTTTCAATTTCTCTTTCTGTTTTTCAATTTCTTCCTTTGCCTGTGGTTCGTCGAAATCATCCTGCAGAAATTGTTGGTAAATCGACCTCATGTCGGCACCGAAATTTTCCCTGACCCGTTCCAACAGACTGTCGATTTTGAATCGGATCTCGGATTGGGCCATCTTGCTGCTGTTGATCTCCTCGGTGAGGCGATCAATCTGAGCTTTTATCTGCCCAACCTTTTGTTCCTCTTCTTTGATGGCCTCTTTCCGGTTACGGTAATCAGACTCTGAACGGCTCATTTCTTCTTCCGCCTGCCGTAATTCCCGGTAAAGGTGCTTGAGGGATTCTTTAAGTGTATTTCTTTCCGTTTCACACGCCTGATGCCGGCGTTGTCCGCTCTCAGCGTCCTTTAAAATGGCCGTAAGCCTGTCCAGGGAGTCGTCCAGGTAATGATCGACCATATCCATTTCACGGGCCACCCCCCGCTGAGATTCCGTGCGGAGACGACAATCCTCCCTGAGCTTGGAAGCCTTTTCGCGGGTATGCTCGAATTCTTCTTCAGCCTCTTTCAGTTCCAGTTCTTTTTCGTGGAAATATGCCGCTTCAAGAGCTTGTTTTTCCCGGCTTTGGTGAAGGGCGGCCTGCAGCTTTTTTAATTTTTCCCTCTGTTTGTTTTGGTCTATTTCTTTTTCTTTGAGGTCATTTTGAATTTTGCGGGAAAGTTTTTCAGACTGCTCCAGTTCTTGGCCCAGGCGAAACAGTATCTTGTCAACGTCGTTAATGTCGTCCCTGCAGGACCATTTTTTATCGGTCAGCTGCTGAAGAGCGCTTTTATTTTCTTCAATCTCAGCCAGAATGTTCTCTTGTTGAAAACTCAAGTCCTCAAATTTTCGCTGGTGGGTGGCGACCTCTTTTTTCAAATCCACGATTTCCCTTTTTCTGGCCAGAAGGCCCCGGGAGGTATGGGAAAGCCTGCCGCCCGTGATAACGCCACGCTGATCCAACACGTCTCCTTCAGGGGTGACAAAACAAAGTGTGCCGCCATGTTTTCCCGAAGCGTTCATGGCCGTCGGCACGTCATCTGCCAACACCGTATTGCGCAAGATGTCGTTGATGAGTGGTTCAATTTCCTTAGAGGTGCTGACAAAACTGGCCAAAGGGGTAAATTCCAAATGGGCTTTATTCTCTTTGAAGGAATAAACAAGGTCATCCAAAGGGGCAAAACTGCCGATGCCCCTGGCTTTCTCTTTGAGATAGCGAACCGCGGCCGCAGCGTCGTTTTTTGTCAGGGTGATCACATATTGCAGCTTGTCGGCCAAGACGGCCTCAACCGCCTTTTCATATGGGGGGTCCACCTGAATGAGGTCCGCGAGAATCCCCAGGACCCGGCCACGGTTCCCCGGTTCGAAATCCTTGGCCCGCATGATGGTTCTCACGCCCGCTTTGTATCCTTCAAAATTTTCCATGAGTCCCGCCAGGCTGGCCAGGCGGGACCGACACCTGTTCAACTCAGATTCCACTGCTGCTGCCTCCGTCTCAACACGTTTCCTGATCCTCTCAAGCTCATTTGTTTTCGTGCCCCTTTTTTCTAAGTCACTTTCGAGCGCTTCAAGCTTTTCCATGACCGTTTCACGGACCTTGGTTTTTCTTCGGGAAGTTTTCAGGATGCTTTCAGTCCTGGCGGTGGTTTCCGCCAGCTCATTTTCCAGTCTGGACCGGTTGTCAGAGATTTGTTCCAATGCCTTGTTGAGGTATCCCGTCTCATGGTCAAGCCCCACCGCGCGGGTCTCGCCGGCACTCATGTTGTTCCTTGCCTTTTCAAAGTTCTCCCGGATTTCTTTGAAAAGCCGCTTTCGCGTTTTAAGCCGCTCTTCTTCAAGTTGGGCTTCCTGCTCGAGATCGGCGGTTTCACGCTTAAGTCTGAGCATTTCCCCTTTCAGGTGGTCCTTTTTTTTCTCCAGTTCCCCGATTCTGCGCCGCACGTCCCCTTTTTCTGTTTTGAGGCGGCCTGCCAGCTGCGCCAGGGTTTTGAGCTCTCCTTCAAGGGCTTGTATGTCCGCCTCCCTTTTTTGAACCCGGTCTCTGCAATCAAAATTTACTTTGCGACACTTGGAAAGCCCCTCTTCTGTTTCCTCCAGTTCCAGGTTCATGTGGACGATTTGGGCCTCGTGCCGAGAAATGGTTCCATTGAGGGCGTTTTTTTCATCCATAAGGGCTTCGGTGGAGTGGATTTTACGGCCCACATCGGTCTTGAGCATTTCGTAATTGTTTGCGAAAAACGTAAGTTCCAGATCCTCGATTTTGTGGCTGAGGGCTTTATAACGTTCAGCCTTTCCGGCTTGTCTTTTCAGTGATCGGATCTGTTTTTCGATTTCGCTTAAAATGTCGTTAAGCCGCTGCAGGTTGGCTTCGGTAAGCTCGATTTTCCGTTGCGACAACGCCACCTTTTTTCTATACTTGGTGATTCCGGCCGCCTCCTCCAGCATGACGCGGGTTTCCTCGGGACGTTGCTCAACAATGTTTCCGATCTGGCCCTGGCCGATAATGGAATAGGCTTTGCTTCCCAGGCCCGTATCCATGAAAACTTCCTGGATGTCCTTTAGCCTGCACGAAACATTGTTGAGGAGGTATTCGCTCTCTCCGGATCTGTAAAGACGCCGGGTGACGGATAATTCCGGGCTGTCACCAAAGGCGGGCGGGAAGTCTCCGGTCCCATTTTCAAAAAGCAGCGATACTTCAGCCATTCCAAGGGGTTTACTGTTGCCGGCGCCGCTGAAGATAACATCCTCCATCTTGCGGCCCCGCAACTGTTTGGGGCTCTGCTCTCCCATACACCACCTGATGGCATCGACCACATTGCTCTTGCCGCAACCATTGGGACCCACAACCCCGCTGATACCGGTGGGGAAGGAAATTTCCAACCGTTCCAGAAAGGACTTGAAGCCATGTATGGATACTTGCTTGATTTTCATCCCGACCCCCCCTCAGGCGGTTTTGGACCTTTTCGCATGGGGTTTCAACCTAGAAACACCATCAACTGACCCTCTAACATAATTCACCGGTTTTGTAAATAGAAAATACAACATGATGTGATATAAAAGCTGTTTATGACAAGATGTAGTGCCGTTTGCCGCCTTTTTGGAATGATGTTGACATACTCCCGGGAAAATCCCTATTATCGGGTAGCAATTATTATGGGGGGAAGTCATGATGGATCTTACAGAAGCCATGAAAGAAAGAAGGAGCACCCGCGCTTTTCTGGAAAAACCCGTGACCCGGGAGGTGATGGAACGCCTTCTTTATCTGGCCACTCAGGCGCCTTCAGCCATTAATCTTCAGCCATGGGAGTTGGCTGTTGTGTCCGGAGAAGAGAAAAAGCGGTTGAGCCGGTTACTGGTCAAGCGGATGAAGGAAAGAAACATCTCCTGTGCGCCGGGCGCGAAAAAACCGCTTCCGGAGGCGTTCATGGATAGACAGCGGGGGCTCTTGAACACCATTCAACCCCATCTGCCGGAAGATACCGTGTTTCAGGAATTCATTAATGAGGGTAGTTGTAATTTTTACGGAGCGCCCACGGCCGTGATCATCAGCATGGACCAGGTCTTCTCCAGTGCCAGGCTCACGGACATGGGTGTTCTGGTGGGATATCTGGTTCTGGCGGCCCACGGATTGGGTTTGAGCACCTGTCCCATCGGCCTGATCACGGCATTTGATGAAGAAATCAAAGAGGAGCTGAGCCTTTCGGATGAAATGCAGGTGGTCATCGGCGTTGCTATTGGATACGGGGATCCTGACGCTCCCATCAATGGGGGTCGATCGGAAAGGGTTCCCCTTCAGGATGTTGTGAAATGGCGGCATTAGACCGGAAGTTTCCGCCATCCCGGAACGTCCGCGGCCGGGTGGGGGTGGCATTTTCCTCCGGGTTTTTCGGGTTTTTTGCACACGCCGGGTTTCTGGCGGCCCTTCGGGAAATGGATATTGTTCCTGTTGCTTTTGCAGGGGCCAGCTCAGGTGCCATTGTGGCGGCCATGGCCGCTACGGAAATGGCGGATGAAGACATCCGTGACCTTTTGTTCAATGTTCAGAAAGCCGATTTCTGGGATCCCGATCCCTTCCCCAAGTTTCTGAAAAGCGCCCTGCGACTGTTTCGGGGGTATACCGGTTATCTAAAAGGAGATGGTTTTGCACGACTACTGAAAAAGTTGCCGGTAAAGCGATTTGAGGAATGCCGATGCCCTCTGGCCATATCCGCCGTTGATGTAACCCACAGAAAAGAAGAGATTTTTACAAAAGGCGATCTTGTCGACGCTATACAGGCCTCGGGATCGGTCCCCATGCTCTTTAAGCCCGCTAAGATTGACGGGGCTCTCTACCTGGATGGTGGCATCAGCGGCAAGGCACCCGTCGAGGCCTTGGCGGATCTTTGTGATCTGGATAGCATCCTGGTCCATTTCATCGCTTCTGAGAACATCAAAAATCCGGGCAACGATTTTCTAAAAAAGCGGTTCTCCCCATGGCGGATGCAGCACGTCGCCATCAACACGGCCCGCATGGAAGATTATGAGCGACAGAAAAGAATCGTGGCCATGGGTGGTGTGGAGGTCGTTGAAATCAATACCGGTGCACCATCCATGGGGCCCAACAGTCTGGACAATGGGCCGCTCGCCTATGAGGCCGCAAGAACTTCTGCTTTGAAGGTTCTCAAGAAGATCTTTCTTGATGGGCCACGCGTTGTTTGATAAGTATCCCGATTTTAAACCGTCCTCTTGCGTATCTTGAAATGTTTTGCTGATCCCTTGATCGAGTCATTTTTATCACGTTGTTTTATCATCTGATTAATCACTGCCATTTTTGCTGTCGATTAATCGCACCCGCCAGGTGATCGTTTATCCTTAATAACATATTGTTTTAAAAGAGATTATTCTTTTTTTGGGCATTACGGCACAAATATTGCTTTTATGGCCAGTAACAGTTTGACTCGAGAAAGGCAAAGCTGCTGAAAGGTAGCGACGCAAAACCACGGATCTAAAGTCGTAGGGCTACGATCGCCGGGTTGCCACAGCAAATTCGCGCCTTCGCCGCCTTTTGGGGTCCATAGCTAAAAGGCGGTTTTCTTTTTGGGAACTCCGCCCTCCGGCATAACCACATTACATGGGAAAAGGAGATCCCCTATGAAAAGATCGATTTACCGTCATCAATACCGCACAGGGCTCATGATTTGTATGGTCATGTTTGTTTTCACGACCGTATGGATCGGTTTTACTCCCAAGGCTTCCGCTGCAACCCCTTTTCAGGTAAGATTGGCTAAGTGGAAAGCAGGTGATGGGGCGCTCAAGCTGAAGGGATATGGCGCTGGAAAGAAAAAGCGTATTTATGTGAAAGATGCGGCTAGCGGAAAAACCATTGGGCGTACCCGATCAGAGGATGACGGCAAGTTTGAATTCGAGAAAGAGCACCTGTCCTCCGTACCCCCTGCTGTACTGATCGAAAGCGGAAACCAGTCGGTAACGATCGGTTTTACCGAGACGTCCCGGAAAAAGGGCGGCAACGCCGTTTTGATCCTCGAATCCACATGGAAAGCATCAAAGAAAAAATTGGTAATCAAAGGACAGAGCCCTCCCAGGTCCACAGTGAAGCTGATTTCGGCTCAAAATGGAACTGAACTGGGTAGCACCCAGGCAAAATCTGACGGTACTTGGAAAAAAACAATTAAGAATCCTCTCTCGGTGCCTTGCAGAATCCGGGTTGAACTGGAAGGCGCCGTGGCTGAGATGGCGGTGAAAAACGCTCCTGAAGACTGTGGGGCTGTAACACCTTCCACGTCCCTGACGGGAATCAGCGTCAGCGGTCCGTCCGAATTGGACGAAAACACTCAAGCCGAGTATTCTGTCACTGCCTCATACAGTGACGGTTCAACTCAGGATGTTTCATCCCTCGCAAATTGGGATTTGACAGAAACCTCCTATGCAGCCATGGACGGCAACCGCCTGAACGCCCTCGAGGTACCGAATGATCTTGAGATCACCCTCACCGCCACCCATGTAGAAGGGGAAATCACCCGGTCGGATACGGTTCAGGTGACCATTCTGGATCAATCCATCCCCCTGGAAGGCTCCCACGCAGAACGGTTTTCCGCCTACAAGGGAACGGCCACCTGCCTGGAGTGCCACACCACCGAAGCCGTGGCGGCCCATGGGGGTGTTCACTACCAGTGGAAAGGTGATGCATCTGAGACCGTGGGCCTAAAACCAGGAGATGCCGGAAAACTGGGGGGCATCAATGATTTCTGCATTTACCCCGACATCAACTGGATCGGAAAGCTGAAGAACATACACAGCCAGCCCGTGGACGGCGGCTGCGCCAAATGCCATGTGGGGCTTGGGGAGAAACCGGTAGCTACGGCCAGTCAACGCCAGCTGGAGAACATCGATTGTCTCATCTGTCATTCCGAAGGCTATAAGCGAACAGTGGGAATGGTTGACGGTGCGTACCGGTTTGTGCCGGATACCCAAAAAATGGAGGTCAGCATCTTCCAGGCGGCCGTGGATATCACGCTTCCTTCCAATGGGCGGTGTCTCGACTGTCACACCAAGGCAGGCGGCGGCAACAATTTCAAACGGGGCGATCTGGAAGAGGCCCACCGGAATGCCACCCGTTCTTTTGACGTCCACATGGCCTCAAAACAGAGCGGCGGGGCCGGGCTCAATTGCGTCGATTGCCACACCGCCTCCGGGCACCGGATCGCGGGCCGGGGCACGGATCTGAGACCCTTTGATTCTCTGGATGAGGTCTCCTGTGAAAAATGTCATGGGGATACCCCCCATGATGATAAAAAGCTTGATAAGCACACCTATCGTGTGAACTGCACGGTATGCCACATCCCCACATTTGCAAAGGTGGCTCCTACCGACATGGCCCGAGACTGGAGCCAGCCCGGGGAGTTGAATGAAGCCAAAGGGCTTTATGAACCGGCCAACACCAGGTTGGCCAACGTGATTCCTGAATATCGCTTTTTCAACGGCACGTCCTATTTCTACCAATTCGGTGATGCGGCTATTCCCGAGGAAAATGGTTTTATTACCATGAGCGCTCCCATGGGCAGCATCAAGGATTCCGGGGCCAGGATCTATGCCTTCAAGCATCACCTGGGGAATCAGCCCATTGAAATGAACGACAGGCGGTTGCTCCCCCTCAAGATCGGGCTGTTTTTTGAAACGGGCGTCATCGATCTGGCGGTTCAAAAGGGCGCGGAGGCGGTCGGCTGGCCCAACCAGGGATACGAATTCGCCAGGACCGAGCGCTTCATGGGACTGTTCCATGAGGTGGCGCCGTCCGGCCAGGCACTCTCATGTACCGATTGTCATTCCGGAGGGGGGCGGATGGATTTTAATGCCCTCGGATATTCGCCGAAACAGACGTACGATGGCAAGGCCCTTTGCGCCAGCTGTCATAAGGACGAATCGGACGAGTGGGACGGGGACAAACGCTTCAAAAAAGTACACGAAAAACATGTGGACGATAAGGAATTGGATTGCAGCAAATGTCACAGTTTCTCAAAGGCTCAATAGCCCGTTAATAGGGCTCTTCAATCAGTTTGAGCCTGTAGATGGAAGCATGCTTGAACCCTTGGGCGTGAAGGTTCTGGATGTGTCCCTGGACGAGGTCGATTTTTTCAAGGGGGAAGACGCTCGCTTTGTCAAGACCGACAAAGCGATAGGTATCCCCTTTGACCCGGACATATTCGGTTTTGTTCTTAATAATCAGGAGTTCCATGTGGCTGATCCCTTTTAGCATCCGGTTCCAGGTGCCGTAATACAAAAGATTTGATGGCATCCGGATATCGGGGGTCGAGGCTTGAGCTGCTGTGGTTGGATCCGGTGGCCACAAATAATTCCGCGCCTCCCCCGGGGAAACTGTCCCTCAGGCGCCAGGCATGGTAAAGGGGAAAACTCTGATCCTTCTCGCCGTGGATGATCAGTACCGGTACATGGATGGTTTGGGCCAGTCGCACAGGGCTTATGCCATCCATTTTAAACCCATAGTAAATGTCCATCCACAAAACGATCATGGGCCCGAAAAGCAGACCAAAAACAGGGTTAACGCTCCTGTACAGGCTGCGCAACCCTTCTTTTGTTCGTGCGTAACATCCTTCCAGGAATAAGAGCCTGATACGATCCGGATGCCGTGAGGCTGCCAGAATGGCGCCGGCAGCCCCGGCGGAATGCCCATACAACAGGACCGGTTCGTCCAGCCAATGAAGGACGGCTTCCACATCTTCGGCGAACTGAAACGCGTTCATGGACCGGTTGGGTGTGGAATTGCCGTGATCCCTCGCGCTGTGGAACACCGTTTTGAACCCCAACCTCCCGAAAACACGGGCACGGCCTGTCATGCGGTCCCGGTTACGGCTCCACCCGTGGGCCAGCAGAACCGTCCCCTTTGGCGGACCTTCAGGTTCCACAACCCATGCCTCCAGAGACCCCCCGCCAGCGGCGGGAATTTGAATGTCCTTAACGCGACCCCAGTCGGGCCTGTCCTGAACCGGTCTGCGGGGAATTTGATGAACCAGATACGTGAGAAAAAGCGTCAGCAGAAGATAAACCGCGGCGACAACAATGAGGAACCCCATGAAGAATCAGCCTCTGTTTAGTTTTAGATTTAACCGTTTTTGAGAGCGGCCGATATCTTTTCAGCAGTCGCATTAATCTCATCCATGTCCCCGGGAATGATTTCCCATGTTGAAACCGGAAGATCCGGCCCCCCCGGGACCTTGGGGATCAGATGAAGGTGGTAGTGCATGACCACTTGATTGACACCTTTTCCGTTTAGTTGAACACAGGCCACGCCCGATGCCTTCAACGCTTTTTCGATTCCCCCCATCACTTTTTTTGAGGCCCTGTGCACGGCGGAGAGATCCCCGTCGGAAATTTCCGCCAGGTTTGCCGCGTGGTTCTTGGGAATGATCAGGGCGTGTCCCGGAGATATGGGATTAATGTCCATAAAGGCCAGGACCTGGTCATCTTCATACACTTTAAAACTGGGTATTTCGCCTTTAATGATTTTACAGAAAATACAGTCTTCCATCATCAACCTCCTAGTCCGCCAATCCGTTTTTTTGAATGATGCCTCGAATCGTCAACCGCTTCTCCAAAGGAACATCAGACCTCTTTTTAACGTTCATGCTTCGCATGACGTCGTAGGACCCATCCTCAAAGAGCACCGGTACCTGGGTGATATAATCCGGATGGTGACAGCACCCCGGCGCAAAGTAACGTCCGGGCTTTTGCCCCTCGGATAGGGCCTTTCTCGCCCTTTTGTACATGTCCTGGCCCATGACCATGCCGGCCAGCCCGTTTATACCCACGACCATCTGGCCTGAATCAAAAAGTCTTTTTCTTTCCACTGTCGCTTTTTCCTCCGCCCCTGCCTAAAGATTATTCGGTAACGTTATGGTCGAAACAACCCGGGTGAGGGGTTCAAGGTCGTGATCCGCCACGTCTTCAAGCAGCGAAACAAGGCTTTTGAGGGCATGGGGAATGTAAGCCTCAAAATAGGTTTTTTTCATGACCTTTGACAGATGAGAAAACGCCCCCAGGATCTGAAGGTTCCGTTGAATGGCCAGGTAGGGATAGTCCCGCTTAAATGGGGCGGTCCATGCGGGATTATGGTTCGCGATCAGGGCCAGGTATGCATTGTAAATTTCCTGCTTCTGTAATTCCGATAACCGCACATAAGGGTCCACCAAAAGCGACGAGAGATCATAGGCCAGGGGTCCCAGCCGCCCGCCCTGCCAATCGATGATGCCGATTTTTTCACCCCTTACCATAATGTTTCTGGATTGAAAATCCCGATGCATGAAAAACTGCCCGTCCGCCCGGGCCGCTTTTTCCGTCAGATGATGAAAGGCTTTTTCAAGACCCGGCAGAGGCAGCTCATATCCCAGGAAACCCTTCAGAAAAGCATCCCTGAAATAGTGGGCTTCATATTTCTGCATTACGGTTCGATCATACCGTTTGGTCTGGGCACACCATGCGGTGTCGAAACCCTTTCTTCCTTGGGTTTGCAGACGAAAGAGATGCTCTAAAACCCTGCCATAAAGTGGCATCGGGTCTTCACCTGACTGGATAACGTCCTGAAGGTTTGTGGACCCCAGGTCTTCCATGATGAACAAGCCCTCAGCAAGGTCATGTTGATGGATGACGGGAAGGGGAGTCCCTTTTGGTTGAAGGTGACGGGCAATCATGAGGTAGGCGCTGTTTTCCCGTTTCCGGGCCGCTGTCTTTGGGGGATTGGCCATGGCAATGAACGATCGCTCTGATTCGGGATCCCTGACGCGCCAGAAAATACGGTGTGAACCGTCACCTGGCAATTGATCAAAACAGGCCCCTTCTATTCCGGGGTAAGCCTTATTAAAAAAGGACTCGAGTTTTGCTTGGAATGGCTGATCCATAAAGCTGTCCCGAATGCCGGTTATCCGATAACCCCCACCCGGTCCTTTGTCACTTCGCCCGCCGTGGCAATGACACTGTCAATGACCCGGACGCCTTCTTTCACCGTGACATTCCCCCACAAAATGGAACGGGTAATTTCTGCGCCTTTTTCCACGGAAATGCTGTTTCCCAGAACGGCCCAGTCTGTGAGCCGCGCACGGTCATGAATCCGGCATCGGCGACCCATGAGAAAAGGGGCGCCGTTCAATGTTTCCCGGTTGGCCTCAATATAACTTTCGATGGTCCCCGCATCCCGCCAGTAATGGTTTTTCACCACATGACCCCGCAGGGGGCGGCCCAAACCGATGAGGGACCGGTAACATTCCAGAATACAGAAAAAGCGACCAGCGGGGATATGGTCCAGTACCGGAAGGTTCATAATATGAATGCCCGTAAAAGCCAGCCGTCCCGCCGCCGGTACGGGGTTGATATCCAAAATGTCCTTTTGCCGGCTGAGTTTGATCTGATTAAAAGGCGCAAAATCATGAAGCACCAGGGTCACCAGATCACCTCTTTCCTGATGGGTCTGGTAGGCCAAAGAGAGATCGATGTCCGTCAGGATGTCCCCGTTGACCACTACAAAGGGTTCATCGTCCCAGAACCACCGGGTTTTCCGGATGCCGCCCCCCGTGCCGAGGATCTCAGGCTCCTCGCTGATATGAATCCTCACCCCGAAGTGCCGCCCCCCGTCCAGGTAATCTCGAATCTGGTTCTGGTGATGGTGGGTGTTCACCACGATCTCATCCACCCCGTGGGCCGTCAACCAGTGGATGGTGCGGTCGATGATGGGCCGGTTTCCCACGGGGACGAGGGGTTTGGGTCTGTTCCGTGTGAGGGGCGCGAGCCGCGTGCCGAGGCCTGCCGCCAGAATCATTGCTTTCATGGGTCTATTTTTTCCGTTGCATTTGTTTGTTACTGATTATACATGATGAAGGATCATGTCAATGCTGTTTTCATGAAAAGAAGGGACCACCCATGCATTCCACCCTCGAGCTTTCAGAACTTCATGACCACGTGGGGAGGCTGTTTATGGCCGGCATGCCCGGTCCCCGCCTGGATGCGGGGACTCTCTCGCTAATTCGAGACAAGAATCCGGGCGGAATTATCCTGTTCAAACGGAATATCGTGGACCCCCTTCAGGTGGCAGGGCTTTCAAACGACCTGCAGGAAACCGCAATGAAATACCATGGCGTTCCCCTTTTTCTGGCCGTGGACCAGGAAGGGGGGCGCGTGGCCCGGCTGCGGGCACCCTTCACCTCTTTTCCCGGCAACAGCGCCATCGGCCATGGACCGGATTCTCACGAGATGGCGGCCCGTTTCGGCCGGGTGACGGCAAAGGAAATGCGCCTGGTGGGACTGAACATGAACATGGCGCCGGTACTGGATGTGCCAAAGGGGCCGGTAGATCAGGTCCTTCAAGGTCGAATGTTCGGGGAAGACCCGGGGCAAGTGGGAATTCTGGGGGGGATTGTGGTCAAGGCGCTTCAGGAAAACGGCGTCATGGCGGTGGGAAAACACTTTCCTGGCCTCGGGAAGGCGCGGCTGGATCCCCATGAGCATCTTCCCACCATTGAAGCGGACAAACAGGAGATTGAAACCATCAACCTGCCGCCTTTTCAGGATGCCATTGGGGAGGGGGTTTCCGCCATCATGACGTCCCATGCCATTTACCCGGGGTTGGATGCCCGTCATCCGGGCACCCTCTCTTATCCCATTATGACGGAATGCCTGAGGGAACGGCTGGGGTTTCAAGGACTGATCATTACCGACGATCTGGAAATGGGGGCCATCAAGAAGGATCCGGGCGTGGCCGAAGGTGCGGTAAGGGCTTTTGAGGCGGGAAATGACATCCTGCTCGTCTGCGAAGACCAGCGGCTTGTGCGGGAGAGTATGAACCGGGTGAGAAACCGGCTCCTTACAAATGAGGCGTTGCTTTCAAGGCTCCATGAATCGGTGGGCCGCATCATGGCTGCCAAAGAGAACTTCCTGGGGAACTGGGAACCTACTTCCCCGAAAAAAGTGAAACGATACTTCAAGAGCAACGTCTGATTTTATCCAAATCCGTTGTTTAGCACACAACGCCCAACCCGTTCCAGGCCCATGGCGCAGGTGAATATGAGCATGGCCGCATAATCCTTTCGATCCAGTTGTAGTTCTCGCAAATAGGTTCGCATCCCCCGGTTGTATCCACGACTCTCCATGGCCATTGCCAGCGCATCTGCCCGTCTTATGATGCTGTGGACCAGCGGTATCAGCAGGGAGCCAGTGGCCTTCATCCGGCCTAAAACGGGACCGGTTTTAAAACAGGCACCCCGGGCTGTCTGGGCCTCCCTGATCTTCTCCAGTTCATCCAGTATGGTGGGCACGAACCTGAGCGCCATGGATATCATCATGGCCAGATCGTGGGAAGGTACCCCAAAACGCCTGAGAGGACGCAGAAGCCTTTCCATGCCGCTGATGAGTTCCCCGGGAGAAGTGCTCATGGTCAGAATCGAAGCGCTCAAGATGAGCAGCAGAAATTGCCAGATGACGAAAGCCCCTGTGTGGAGACCCTCGTAGGTGATGGTAACCCGCCACGGGGGAAAAGGTGGAATGGGCGTTCCTTCCGTAAACAGGAGGTGAAGAAAGAAGAGGAGCCCCAGGAAAAAAAGCACGGGGCGAAAAGCGTTTCGCATATGAACAAGGTTCAACCGGCTCAGGGGAACCAGAAGTATCAGGAAAGCGGTGATCCAGCACTGGGTAAAAACATCCCCTTTTAAAATCACAATGCTCAAGATAACGGCCGCGGCCAGTTTCACCCGGGGGTCCAGTCCGTGGATGGTGGATGAGCGCGGAATATATTGCCCCAGATGCACCATAAAATATTCTTTACCCTTTGTGGCTTTGAGGCTTTGCGTGAGTCAAACGGGTATTCAATTCCCGGCAGGCTTCGTCCAGTGTCAGTACATCCGTGCGAACCGGATTTCCCATTCTTTCAAGTCGCCACATGAGTTCGGTCACTTCCGGCACATCCAGGCCCACTTTTTTGAGCAAGGCCACGTTGGAAAAAACGACCCCGGGTCTTTCGTTCATAATGATGCGGCCCCGTTCCATCACCAGAATCCGGTCGGCACCAACAATTTCATCCATATGGTGGGTAATGTGAATAATGGTGATGCCCCGGGCATGAAGCTTCTGAACCACTTCAAGGACTCTCTTCCGTCCGGAGGGGTCCAGATATGCGGTGGGTTCATCCAGGATAATGTACCGGGGTTTCATGGCCAGGACGCCTGCCATGCACACCAGCTGTTTTTCACCGTTTGACAGGGCGTGTGGGGCTCTATCTCCATAGGATTCAAGCCCTACCCGGGCAAGCGCTTCCTGAACCCGGTGCACAATTTCTTCTGCGGGCAATTTCAGATTGCCGGGTCCGAAAGCCACGTCTTCCATAACGGTCATGCCCACAATCTGGTTATCCGGATTTTGAAATACCATCCCCACCAGTTGCCGGATGCGGTAAAGGTCGGACGGGTTCTTCGTGCTCATCTCTTCCACCCGGACGTCCCCCCGGGTGGTGGGCAGAAGACCGTTCAGGTGCCTGGCAAAGGTGGTTTTTCCACAACCGTTTGGGCCGATGATCCCCAGGTGAATGCCCCGGGGAATTTCGAGGGTAATGCCCTCCAGAGCGGGTGATGCTTCGCCCTCATAGGTGTATGAGAGGTTTTCAACCCGGATCATGTGGCAGGTCCCTGGATCCTGAGCCTGGGCCTGACCCGCTTCACCACATAAGCAGCCGCAAGGATTTTGACCACATCCCCCAAGAGAAACGGCAGCACCCCCACGGAAATGGCATTATTCACGGAAATCTTGGCCACCAGGGAAAGCTGGGCCACCCCCAGAACGTAAATCACAGCGGTTCCCCCAACAAGGGCGGCGGCAGTCCACACGAAACCGGGGGTTTTTTTCAGGTTCATGAGTGCGCCGATGACCCAGGCGCCGGCCACAAAACCCAGCAGGTAGCCGCCGGTGGGGCCGAACAGAACACCCAGTCCCGCTTTTCCGCCTGCAAATACGGGGAGACCCATGATGCCGATCAATAGATAAATGACCTGGCTCAAAGCCCCCAGCCGTGCCCCCAGAAGTGCCCCTGCCAAACACGTAAACAAGGTTTGAAGGGTAATGGGAACCGGGGGCAGAGGGATGATGATGTAGGCGCCGGCTGCCGTTCCGGCCCCGAAAAGGGAGGCATAAATCATGCCCCTAATTGACATGGTGGATTTTTTCAATTTCTCAACTCGCAGATTTTCAAAACCAGTTACTTCAAAGTTTGGGCAATAACATTCGGTGAGGACCATGTCAACGGCTTTCAATTCAAGGAATAATCAACCTTGTGAAACTGGATATTCGACATAAGCTCGGGCGCAAATAGCAAGTCCCATTTTGAAGTGTGTCATAGGTACCCAGAAGCTTTTTGGATCGTTTTTCGCAGTAGGTTGAAGGGGTAATAGGCTTGGACTTAACGATCACCGATCTCAA
>JAERTK010000154.1 GCA_016844935.1 Desulfobacteraceae bacterium
CCATTGTGAGCGAAGGCCCGGGAACGGGCGCCGCTGTGCGGCTGTCCCTTCCGCGGGCGCAATAGACGGGGAGAAACAGGATGAAGAAAAACAGACGCATATTGGTGATCGATGACGATTCGGGTATCCGTAACGCCTTCATTTTCCTTGAATGACAGAAGGAACTGACCGAACCGGCAAATTTTGCAGGAACGCTCAATATCCCTGACGGCTTTGCGCGAACATTTTACTTTTTACTTTTTACTTTTTACGAATAAATCAATTTTATGATGAAAAATCTTAAAATCAGAAAAAATCGAAGGGCAGTTTGAATACTTCAGAATACTCACAACAAACGAATCTCAATTAAGGAGGATCTTATGAAAGGAATTGAATCACGGGTGGTCATTGTGACTGGAGCGGGTTCGGGCATCGGAAGGGCCGCCGCCAATCTTTTCAGTAAGAACGGGGCCAAGGTCGTGGTGGGAGATATGAATAAAGAAGGCGGGGAAGAAACCGCCCACCAGATCGAAAAAGAGGGGGGGCAGTGCATTTTCGTGTCGGTGGATGTTTCGAAAAGCGATGACGTAGAAGCCATGGTGAAGTCCGGCGTGTCACGTTTTGGTGGCGTGGACCTGGCCTTCAATAACGCCGGCGTAGCTCTGGGTGGAGCGCTTCATGAAATCAGCGAGGAAATCTGGAATAAAGTGATCGATATCAACCTTAAAGGGGCATGGCTGTGCATGAAATACGAGATCCCGGAGATGGTCAAGCGCGGGGCCGGGGCTATTGTCAACACAGCCTCCATTGCCGGTCATCAGGCGGATGTCTTCTCTCCGGTTTATACCGCTTCCAAACACGGGATTCTTGGATTGACCCAATCGGCGGCTCTTCAATATGCGGCATCCGGGATTCGCGTGAATGCGGTTTCTCCAGGAATCATAAGCACCCCAATGTCCGCGAGTTTAGAAAGTGACACCGGCATGAAGGAATGGTTGATGGGACGGATAGCGGCGGATAGGATCGGTAATCCTGAAGAAGTGGCTGAGGCTGCGGTATGGCTTTGCTCTGATGCCGCGTCCTATGTCATGGGCCATTCCTTGGTCGTAGACGGCGGTTTTCTGAGCGGACCTCCGTTCAATCAGAAATAAACGCGCTGAAAGGAGAAAACAATGTACACAAATACCACTCTCGATTATCGTTCACGACATTATCTGGCTCCCCCATTCAAATACCGGGGCAGCCAGTCCCTTGTTTTGACGGTCAGCACGGAAGCTGAGGCGATTAAGCCCCTGGTTCCACCCCCTCTGAAACCCTTTCCTGAAGGCGTCATAAGCGTTGTTGTGGGGGTACAGAAGCTCGATGCACCTTTGAAAATGAATTATGGAGAGGCGGTTGTTTCCATTCCGGTAAAACTGGAAAAAGAAGAAGCCGACTACGTGCCGGTTCTCTATTTGGATAATGTCACCGCCATCCTGGGCGGACGCGAGATCTACGGTTATTCGAAGATAGATGCAGAGGTTAAATTCGAGGTGAAGGACAATCGGGCAAAAGGCGAAGTGATCCGTGAGGGCACAAAGATTATTGAAATGGCGCTTCAGCTCGGTCCAGCAGCTGCATCTGCACCGCCCTTGCCGGTGCGAAGCTTTTTTAACGTCAAGTACATTCCGTCGATGGACCGGAAAGGTGAGGCAGACATCTGGAGGCTGATCAGGGTTAAGCCCGAAGGGCAAAAAATAACCCGGTTTCATTCCGCGGAAGGAACTTTACAATTACGTTCAATCCCTTCCGACCCGCTGGGAAATTTCCCGGTCTTGAAGGTGCTGGACGCCTGTTTTTTGGAAGTTGATTCTACCCTGGGCTTTGGATCAGTTGCTCATGATTATCTCAAGGAAAAGTAGAGGTTTGCAGTGAACCAGCAAACCAGATAGGAGTTGCTCTAATGAAAGAAATATCTCAATCAGCGGTAATGGAACCTAAAGAAGTACTGGAAGGCGTTACAATTGAACCAAGAATGGCAAAGACTTCCGCCGGGGATGTAGAGTTTGATCTTAGCCGGGGGGACGGCCCGGTGGTGATGTCCATACACGGAGGCATCGGCGGATTGGACCAGGGCCGTGTTATGGCCGCGTGGATAGATACCGGTCGGTACCGCGTCCTGTCTCCTTCTCGACCCGGCTACCTGGGCACCCCCTTGGAAGTGGGCAAAACCATGGAGCAACAGGCGGACGCCCTTGCCGCATTGCTGGACGTGCTTGGTATCGATAAGGTGATGCCCATGGGTGCGTCCGCCGGAGGCCCTCCCGCCTATACGTTCGCCATGCGTCACCCGGACAGGGTCTGGGGCCTCATGGTGATCGACGGGGTCAGCGGCTATTACGATATGCCCGAAACCGCCGGCCCAATCGCCCAGACAATCTTCTTAAGCGATATTGGGCAGGGAATAATCCAGAAAATCAGCAAGATCAAGCCTGACCAGATGTTAAAGAGCATCTTTCAAGCCGAATCTTATTTCACCAAAGAGCAAATGAGGCAGCATATAGACTATGTGCTTGGAAACGAACAGGCCCTTCAATTCGTCGAGGCCTTTATGGCGACCATGCGTCCCTACAAACTTCGCAAGCCTGGCACCGAAAACGATATGGCACAGTTCAGCGGGTACACACACCTACCGTTGGAACAGGTCAAATGTCCAACCATGATCCTTCACGGCACCCACGATTCGGATGTCAAGTTCTATGACGGTGTTTACGCCTATGAACACATCCAAGGGGCCGAAAAATTCTGGATCGAGGAGGGGTCCCACCTGGGGTTTTGGCTAAGCCCAAACGGCACGCCGGCCCGGAAGGCGGCCGAGGCCTTTATGGACAAGCACAGGCCAGGCTAAGGCCAAGAAAGGCATGTTTTTTCGAAGCGCACGGTCTCCGATTTGGGCTCATTGACTAAAGTCCAATGCAACATCGGGGTAAAGTTAAAATAGGGGGGTTTTTGTATGAGTCATTACCGTTTTGTCACGGCTGAAGATTGTCGGAAGTGCTTGACCTATCCTTCAAAAACAATTGAGACCTCGATTGGATCAATTGAATACGCGGATCGAGGAGAAGGTCCCGTATTGCTATCCGCGCACGGCAGTCCTGGAGGGTATGATCAAGGACTAGCAATGGCTGAGGTATTCAGGAAGAACGGTTACAGGATTATTTCTCCATCCCGTCCCGGCTATCTGGGCTCGGACGTAAGCCTTGGGCAATCCGTTGAAGCTCAAGGTGATGCACTCGCAGCCTTGATTGAAGCGCTTGATATCCCCCAGGCAATTGCTATGGGTACTTCCGGTGGGGGCCCGCCAACTTATCAGCTTGCTGAAAGACACCCGGATAAAGTAAAAGCCCTAATTGAAATCGATTCCGTAACCCTCAAGTATGATATCAGCAAGGATATGTCAAAGGTTACTGAATTCATATACCTAAGCAATGTAGGCGTATGGTTTTCAAGCTTTCTAATGAAGCATTTCCCAAAGAGCGTTATCAAGCAGTTCCTTGAAACTGAAAGCTCTCTTGATCAACACGAGATAGGCGAAAGGGTTGAAGAAATCATGAATGACGAGGATAGATTTGCATTCATGAACACGTTATTCACCACAATGTATAGGAACTGGGGTAAACGCAAACACGGTTTCGAGAACGATATGAAAACCATGAATGTTCACGAGAAACTACCTCTTTCAAATATCGCCTGTCCTTCACTGATAATGCATGGAGAAAAGGATGCTGATTTGCCGGATACACATTCCAAATATGCCTGTTCCGCCATTGAGAATTCAGAGCTATACTATATTATGGGAGGATCTCACGTGGGTTTTTGGTTAGCTGATTCAGCTCGAGAGTCCCAAACATATGCCCTGAACTGGTTGTCTCATAACAGGTGATACGAAGGCAGGGAGTTTGGGGACATCCCTTAACTCACCTTGAACAGTTGTAAAAAAATAAAGCAGTGATATTAACCATATAACATGTGGCTGGGGTCGGGCCACAATAACATGTTGATGAAATCGAGCGCCGGTGAGGACCACCTCCTCACCTCCATGACGGATATAAGCGAACTGAAGGAGGCCCGCCGGCGGCATCGGGAGAGCGAGGCGCGGCTGAAGCTGGCCCTGTCGGGCGCCGGCTTGGGCACCTGGGACT
>JAERTK010000155.1 GCA_016844935.1 Desulfobacteraceae bacterium
CAGATATCAGATGACACTCAAAGGGGTAAAGTTGACGAACATATTGAACGCCTTTTTGGCCGCATCAACCGAACAACTTCTTGAAATGGCGGCATAATTTTCTTGTTTTTTGTGACAGAAAACCAGGTGATAAGGTACTAATAAAGTACGGCTGAGTAGTAAATTGCGTATGCAATATGATAGGCTCCAGCCCCTGCATAGTATTGTGAAAGATAAGCGTAGTCCAAACTGGCATTGTACCAGGCATAATACGCATAGTATGCTGCGTTTAAAAGGACTTCGTAGGCAGCATACGAATATAAATATGCGTCATATGCATAGTAAACAGATGAATACAGTGCATACAATGCTGCATTATAAGCATAGACCTGCGCACCATCAAACCAGGTGTAAGCGTCGTACATGCTTGATACGTCATTGTAATAAAGGGAGTAGCCTGCAAGGTACTCACCCAGACCTTGATAATATGAGCCGATGGTGGCATACAGCCCTGTGTAGTCAATATTAGAATCGGCATGGGAATTCTTGATTCCCGCTCCGAACATCAGAAAGGCTCCCATAAGAGCTACAACAACCATCCTCTTATATCTTTTACTGTCCATAATATTTCCTCCTGTGGTCAGATATTTTATTGGTTAAAATAAATTTCTCTACGGCTTTTTTTGGTTTGAATCACCCCCTTGTTCCATATTCAGAAAATCTTGAAGACAATATTCTTGCATTTATTGGTTTACTTGCATACCAGGCAACATGGGTGTCTTTGTAGTAGGACTAGGACGGGAATCCAGAAATTGCTGGTATTCTTCGCCTGTTAATACGGTTTTAAGTTCCTGTTTCAACCACAAATCATTTTCCTTCATGACGCTGGTAATGGTTTCGCGGTCCGGCATGCCGCCGTTGGGGTCGGGCGGTGGGAGCTTTTCCCGAATCCGTATGGCATACTCTTCAAAAATAATCTCCACTTCCCGCTTCTTATGGTCGGGAAGATTGTCAATCCAACTTGCGGGGCCTTTTCTTGATGACGAAAGTGCGGGTGGTAAACCACGCTGGGCCATGGGCGGTCCAAAAGAACGTCCGAAGGTCTGGGGTGCCTGTGTGTGAGTGCTTTTATTTTCAAGAATGGACAGCTTTCCCAGAACCATATCCAGCTTTTGATCCAGTTTGAGAAGGGCGTCTGACTTTTTCGCAGGTTGACTGGGAGCGGGTGTGGTTGATGCTTGTTCTTTTTGTTTTAAGACAGCGTCTTCAATGGCGTTCAGCTTCAACTGGATATCTTTGATCTGCGTTTTTAACGCTTCCTGAATCTCATTTTCTCTATCAAGCGGGGCGTCAGGCGTAAATATCCCTATTGCTGAAAATACAGCCAGAACCGTGATGCAGCCATTTATCAGAATGCCTTGCCAGGATTTCATGGATCTTGTTGCCTCTTTTTCGTTAAAGATAGTGCTCATATTAAACCATGCAAACTTTTTTCTGTCAACTGGCTTGCGATCAGGGCAGGAAAAAATTCCTTTGACCAGCGGTACGCCGTGGGATAAGCTCCAAAAGCCTGAATGTTTTGGAGGGCCTGGAACATATCGATGCAATCCAGACCGGACGGGGGCGGTTGCCCAAAACAGATGGGTGTTAGGAGGAAGAAATGATACCCTTAGAAACACTGCTGACATTTTTTTTGGCCTCCGTATTGCTTGCCCTGGCGCCGGGACCCGACAATATATTTGTCCTGACCCAGTCCTCCCTATACGGGAAGCGCTCCGGGCTCTCTGTTATGCTCGGGCTGTGTACGGGGCTCGTGGTTCACAGTTGTGCCGTGGCTCTGGGCGTTGCTGTTATTTTCCAGCAGTCGGCCCTGGCCTTCTCAGTACTCAAAATGGCTGGTGCCGGATATCTGTTGTACCTTGCATGGCAGGCATTCCGTGCTTCCGCCGCAAGTATTCAGGCGGGGGGGAACGGCGAAATCCGTCTGCTGAAACTCTACTGTCGCGGCATTATCATGAATATCACCAACCCGAAAGTTTCCGTCTTCTTTCTGGCCTTCCTGCCCCAGTTCGCCGACCCGTCAAGGGGGCCCGTGTGGGTGCAGATGCTCATGCTGGGGGGGCTGTTTATTCTTTCGACCATACTGGTTTTCGGGGGTATCGCCCTCCTGGCCGGGACACTCGGTGAGTGGCTGAATCGTACCCAGAAAGCCCAGAGAATCATGAACCGTGTGGCGGGGTTGGTTTTCGTGGGCCTCGCCTTGAAACTGGCCACCACCGAGCGGTAGAAAAGTTTGGCTTTTATGAACTTAAATAAGGATAATCACCGGCAAGTTTACCGGCTTTTTGTTTTTTTGGGACTGATGTTTTGTTCCCTGTTCGGGTTTCTCTTTATGGATCCGGCGCAGGAATCCCATGGGGGCGGGAATGCTCAACCTGCTCCGGATCCGTCACTTTGCGCCCACCCATCATTTAAGCTCACGCCGAACCAGTTGTCCACCAGCCTGTGGGCACGGGATGTGGTGAATGAAAGGCTCCGCGGTAAAGTTCCCAGGCAGGGTACCCGTGACCTGGATACTCTCTATGGGGAAGCGGCCGTGGCCGACAAGGATCTTAAGCGGATGACCCGCATGGTGGCGGCGGCCACCGGGGGAACGGCGGTTTTCCCTCCCGGGGGCGGTCTCAAGGGAAGAAAAAGGGCAAAGGAGAAAATTGAGGTGGAATTGGGCGGGGATGCTTCGGCGCTCATGGACATTTCACGCAGTTCCATCGAATACGACGATGTGGATCAGGTTTACCGGGCCCTCCGGTTCATTTTGCGGCAGGGGTATGCGGTTGTTCGTTTGAAAGACCGTGCCCTGGCCACGTTGCCCAGCGGGTTCTGGGATATTCATTTGAACCTGCGCATGCCCAATGGTCACATCGCCGAACTCCAGTTGCATCTGAAAAGCATTCGGCAGTATAGCATCCGCCAGGGACACGAACATTATGAACGGATTCGGAATATGGAAGCGAATGCCGTTCGGGAAAACAGGTCCCTGACACTGAAGGAACGGGCACTTATTGACCGTCTCAACTGTGAGCAGCGACGGTTTTACGAGGCAGCGTTTCAAAAAGGGCAGGAGGGAACGGATCGTTGACGAGAACAGGAGACAAACCCTATGGATGAAAAGATTCTGGAAAGCTCAATAACCTTTAAGGATACAGCCGGGCGTGAGGTCCGGGTGCTTGAAGAGACTTCGGCCATGGAGGCGGCCGCCGATTTTGGTTGCAGTGTTCGAGCAGTACATGAATCGGCCCTGGGCGCTGGCATCTGTCCCCATCGGTATGTTCGGAACCGGGAGACCGTTTCAATGGAGGAACAGCTCCGTTTGGTGAGATCCTGCGTGGCTGTGGTGGGTTCGGGCGGCCTCGGGGGGCAGGTTCTTCTGCTGCTGGCAAGGATGGGAATCGGCTTTTTGGTGGCGGTGGACTCTGACCGCTTTGACGAAACCAACTTGAATCGCCAGGCCCTGTCCAGTGTGCCGGACCTGGATAGGCCCAAGTGTGAAGTGGCGGTCCGGGTGCTTGAAGAAGTCAATCCCGGTGTGGAAGTCCGGGCGCATCCGGTTCAAATGGACGACACCAATGCTCAGGAAATCCTGGCGGGATCAAATGTGATCGTGGATGCGCTGGACAATGTTCCAGACCGTTTCTGCATTCAGGCGGCAGCCCGTTCGCTGAAAATTCCCCTGGTGCACGGGGCCGTGGCGGGCTTTGAAGGCCAGTTGATGACCATTTTTCCCGAAGACAAGGGATTCTCACTGCTCTACGGTACAGCCCATGAGGAAAGACATCCGGAGAAGAGCCCCGAGGCACTCCTGGGGGTTCCGGCAGTGACCCCGTCACTTGTGGCCTCGCTTCAGGTGATGGAGGTGGTCAAAATCCTTCTAAACCGGGGAACACCCCTCAGGAACCTCATGGTGCATGTGGACTTGGAAGCGGCTGAAATGAACCGGTTTTCGTTCGAATAAAACATGCAGCCCTTCCCCCGGGATGCTTCTCAACCTGTGGTGCTGGGAAGGGCCTGGCATGTTCGTGGCGGGTTCGAGGGTTTTGGCTCTACCGGACGTTTCTGGGGCATCCACTGCATTGACTCCCCCAATTTCCGCAGCCTTGTCCCTTTCCATAACCGCCGCGTTTTCCTTTGCCGTAACCGCCTTTTTTGGACCGGCCGTCTCTGCCAAAACCCGAGGCCAGCACTTTTGAGGTTTGTTCAGGGGTCAGGAGGTTTCGAAAGGCGATGCGCGTATCCGTCTGCGTATCACGGATCTGCATTCTCAGGGCCTGAATTTCTTTTTGAGTGGCTTTGATTTTTTCCGCGTCAAGGGTCGTCTGTGTCCATAACAATTTCATTTCCGCCCGCTTCGTGGCCAGTTGGGCTTTGACGGGTATGATTACTTTCTTTGCCGATTCGTAGAGTGCCCGAATTTTCTCAGTCTGTTCATTGGTCAATTCCAGTGCCGATATGACGGCGGGGTCCATGTTCCCGTTTCTGTCAAAGAACCTGTTCCCCGGACCGGCTGTGGCAACGGTCGTAACTGCAAATACCATCAGAAGTGCTGCGATCATGCTGAGTTTTTTCATCTTGTTTATTCTCCTTTTCTTTTGAGTTGACATTTTTGAAGCGTGCGTGTTGCACGGGGTGTCATTTCCCAACCTGAAATAAAACTTAAGCATTGTTCTAGCACAAAGCATGCCAAGCTATTCCCTGGGGTCTTTTCTGGTGATATTCTGGGCCCATACCCACAAAAGGGTCCGTTAAAGAAGCGGGCGGGGAGAACAAATCGGCAACAATTGTCGAAGATGGCAAAGCCTGTGCGACAAAACTGTCGAAAAGGATCGGGTGAACAATCCATGTGATCATTGACTTTTTTTTACTTTCACGTCTATTCTTTGACCCATGAAAAGAAAAAGAGCTCTTTCAACAGGAAAACCCGCTGGGTCCCGCGGCCCGTTTATTCAGCCCCTGGCCCTGGCGGGGGTGTGCCTTGTTTTCGTGGTACTCCTGCTGTCCATGGCTGCCATGGACTTTAGAACCCTGGACAAAACCCTGGTGGAGTATACTGAAAAGCGGGGGGTCGATTTTATCAGTGATGTTCAACAGGCGGCGGTATTTAATCTTCAGCGGATGGACCTCTCCCAGCAATGGGATTTGGGTGGCACCCCTTCAACGGGTCTCGAGGATCAGCGCCTTTCCCTCCAGGAGTCACTGGTCATGGCAATTTTGCACCTTGCGCAGCGGATTGATCATGAAACAGCAAACGGGACCCTCAGCCATAGGGAACTCCTGTCTCTAGCAACCCGACAGGGTTTGTGGAATCTGGTTCTGTTTGACAATGGAGGCGCCCCGGTGTTTCACAGGCGAACGGTATCCAGCGGGGTTCAAAAAGCGATTGCAGGCATGGTGAGCGCACATGAAGATCTGAAAATTCGAATATTTGAGCCTTTCAACCGGCCCGCATCCTCAAAATTTCTGGCCCTTCGCCGTAAAAACAATAAAGGGTTTGTGGTTCTTGTCTTCGACCACAGAGCGTTTCATCTATTGAAACTGCGCGTGGCAACGGAAATGGCCTTAGACGCTGTGGGCTTGCCGCCAAATGCCGATTGTTTTTTCGTGGGGGATAGTCAAGGCCTGACCCTCTTTCAGTCAGGAACGTGTCCGGAATTTTTGAGCGGGGGGTCTCCCGTTTCAGGTGCCCCTGAAAAGCAGGGACGGGGTGGCAGGGCCCGCTGGAATGGCCGAAAACACCTGCTGATAATGGAAGAATTCCTGCCGGGCGAAGGGGGGGCATTGGTCGCGCGCCTCGGGCTCAATACGGAAAACATTGACCGGATGATCGTAAAGGAAAAGCGGTGGGGCATGATCGCCATGGGGTTCATGGTTTTCATGGCGGTGCTTTCCATGTGGTTCCTCTACAGGAACCAGAATCGCCACATCGCCAGAGTGCGGCAGATGGAACGCAGGCTTCAGCAGGCCGAGCGGTTGTCAGCCATGGGCCGCCTGGCTTCCGGGGTGGCCCACGAGATCCGCAATCCGCTTAACGCCATCAGCATGGCGTGCCAGCGGCTCAAAGAGGACAACCTGGCGCAACTCTCCACGGTGATTCGGAACGAAATCGCCCGCCTGAACATTATTGTCGAAGAATTCCTGGGGCTGTCGAGGGGAAGACAGCTGAAACTGGAGCAGACGGATCTCTCCGACCTGGTTCGCCAGGTGGGTCTGCTCATGGGAGAGGAGTCGCGTCAAAGAGGGGTTGCGATTCAAACAGATGTGACCGAATCCGGCTTTGTGATGTGGGTGGACGGAAACAAAATCAAGCAGGCCCTCATAAACATTGTGAAAAACGCCATGGAATCCATCGCTGGATCCGGGACCGTGACAATGAAGATGCGTCTGAAGGAAAAAGAAACGGCCGTCATATCCATATCGGATACGGGCGCAGGCCTCAGGGAGGATGATGTGGACAAAATCTTCAATCTGGATTTTACCACCAAGGAAAAAGGGCTTGGCCTGGGGCTTGCTTTGGCCCACGAGATTATTCAGGCCCACGGCGGCGAAATCAGGGTTCGGAGTGCGGAGGGTGTGGGAACAACCTTTCTCCTCCTCCTCCCGGTGAGGGTCAATTTGAGTTGAAAATATGAACAGAAGATCTGTGGCGAGTGATTTTATATGACTGAAAAACTTGATATCCTGGTGGTGGAAGACGGGCAGAGTCAACGGGAGATGCTTCGGGATTTTCTGAAAGACGAAGGGTACCCGGTATCCGTTGCCGAAAATGGTGAAGAGGCCCTCATGAAGCTGCGGGAAGACTGTTTTGATCTGGTGTTGACCGACTATAAGATGCCCGGCATGGACGGTATGGCGCTTCTTCAGGCGGCGAAAGCGTTGAACCCGGAGCTGGATGTGGTGGTGATGACCGCCTTCGGCACCGTCGAAACGGCTGTCGGTGCCATGAAGGCCGGCGCATTCGATTATATCAGCAAACCCATCGACCTGGAGGAACTGCAACTGCTCATTGACCGTATCTCCGGGCGAAGAACCATTGTGGCCGAAAACAGGATGCTCCGGAAAGAACTGCGGGGAAAAAGGATCACGCCCGACGGAATCATTTTTCGAAGCACGGCCATGGCGGAGGTCGTCAATTTGACCGGCCGTGTGGCGAAAAGCCGGGCCACCGTTCTGATACAGGGGGAAAGTGGTACGGGAAAGGAGTTGATTGCCCGGTTGATCCATGACCTGAGCCCCCGTTCCCAAAAGCCCATGACGGTTGTGAACTGCGCGGCACTGCCGGAAAATCTCCTGGAAAGTGAACTGTTCGGTCACGAGAAGGGGTCCTTCACAGGCGCTTCCGGGACCCGCGTCGGCCGATTTGAAGAAGCGGACGGGGGAACGCTGTTCCTGGATGAAATTGGCGAACTGACCAACACAGTCCAGGTAAAGCTCCTTCGGTTCCTTCAGGAAAGGGAGTTTCAGCGGGTGGGCGGGAACCGTACCCTGCATTCCCATGTACGCGTTATAGCCGCTACCAACAGGGACCTGGAAGAACGGATGAAAGAAGGCGCCTTCAGGGAGGATCTTTTCTACCGGTTGAATGTGGTGGGGATTACCATTCCCCCCCTCAGGGACCGGAGGGAAGATCTGGTGCCGCTCATGGATCATTTCCTGAAGCGATTTTCATCAGAAAACAGTCGAAATATCACAGG
>JAERTK010000156.1 GCA_016844935.1 Desulfobacteraceae bacterium
AAGGTCCCCACGGCTTAAAATGAAACCGTTCGGTATGTCGCCTGTGTAGTATTTTTCTTTTTCTTTGTTTTTGAAGCCCCCTTCGTCAAAGAAGTTGCCCGGTGTTAGGACGATATAGGGACCAGATTCCGAGAAAAATTCTCCTTTGAAAGCATATCCGTGCTTCAGTTGAAAAAACTCACCGAGTTTTCGAACAGACCACGTTTCTGATCCAGTGGCTTTCAAAGATTTGCCTCCAACAACTTCCCCACATTCTTCCCAATGCGTGCCTCCAATTCCCGCGCCTCAGCATTTAACCCCTCCAGCTCCTCATTCAGATCCTGAAGTCTCTCACTAAAGTCGAAATTATCCTCCTCCCTCTCGGCCACGCCCACATACCGCCCTGGGTTCAGGCTCCAACCCTGTGCCTTGATCTCTTTGATGGTGGCCACTTTGCAAAGGCCGGGCACGTCCCGGTATGTGCCGTCGGGGAACTTGTCGGCCATCATCTCGGCGCTGTCGTGAAGATTCTCAGCTTCTCCCCCCCGGTAAAGGCGGGCGATGTTGCCGAGGAATTCCACCTGCTCGGGCGTGAATTCACGGTGGGCACGGTCCACCTGCCGGTAGATGTCGCGGGCATCGATGAAGAGTACCTTGTCTGCCCGGTCTGTGTCCTTCTTGCCCCGGTCCAGAAACCACAGAGTACAGGGGAGCGTCACGGTGTAGAAAAAATTCGTACCCACGGCCACCATCACATCTACAGCCTGGTCCTTGATCAGTTTCTTGCGGATCTCAAGCTCGGAGGCCCGGGCATCGGACGCGGAGTTGGCCATAACAAACCCGGCCCTCCCGGTTGCGTTCAGGGCGCTGTAGAAGATCTGTATCCAGAGATAGTTGGCATTGTCCACCCTGGAGAGTCCAAAGGGAAAGCGGGGATCATCTTTTAATCGGTCCTTGTCCACCCGGTCCACATTGAAGGGGGGATTGGCCATGACAAAGTCGAATTTACCGTTCCCTGCCGTGCTGGTGTGGAGATCCTCATAATAGGTGTTCCCCTGACGAATATCCCCTGCCAAACCATGAACCGCCATGTTCATCTTGGCTAAGCGGACCGTTTCCGATACCCGTTCCTGACCGTAGACGCTGAGTACGGCATCGGAACTGTTCTTATGCTCTGCCACAAAACGGGCGCTCTGGACAAACATGCCCCCTGACCCGCATGCGGGATCAAAGATGCGACCATGATACGGTTCTATAATACGCACGATGAGCCGGACTATTGAAGTGGGAGTAAAGAATTCTCCTCCTTTCTGGCCTTCGCTTAGCGCAAACTTGCCCAGAAAATACTCATAGATCTTGCCAAAAGCATCTCCCTCAATATCCATGGGGATCGAGGCCATCACTTTCAGGAGCTCAACAAGAGTGGCCGTTTCCAGGCGGTTGAATGTCTTAGGCAAGACATCTTTGAGGTCCCGATTCTCAGCCTCCACAGCCCGCATGGCATCATTGATCGCCTGCCCGATGTTCGCCCCCTCAGGCAGTTTCAAAAGGCTGGAAAATCGCGCCTCCTCAGGCAGGTAAAGCACCCCCCTGGCCTGATAATCCGCAGGCCCGATCTTCCTCCGGCCCGTCCTCTTTCCCTCAATCTCCTTTTGGACTACACTGAACTTGCTGTCCGCATACCGCAGAAAGACCAACCCCAACACCGGCACCGCATACTCCGACGATTTCAGCTTTGAATTCGCCCTCAACTCATCCGCCGCCGCCCACAATCGATTCTCAATCTGATTCCCATTCCCTGCCATATCGTGAGGCCTCTTTGTAGGTCAACATGCACTTCATGATACATTGACAAAAATACGGCGCTCTCATTTCTTTATTCAATATAAACCAGTTCATTCTCATTAGCACAGTTTTCTAATGATGATGAACGTCGCAAATAACTGGCAAAATTAAGTTGCAGATCGAAGTGGCGCAGCTTAATTTTGTCCATGTTAATTTGCCTTGTTAGGGCATCTCAACATTATAAATAGCCGACAACCAAGTAAGGTAACAAAACAATCATGGTCCAACTTACCTTTACATAGCTACTGGAAAGAAACCGTATCGTCCTTGATGCGGGTTCTTGCTAAAAAATATAGTTTGAGGGCCATTTATCAGCGTATCTGGCGGATCGGTATTTTCCAGTACGATGGTTTGACGGCCTGAATGCTGAGATAAATATTCATAGAACCTGTCTTGAACATCGGTGCCGGTTAAATCATCTTCTTCACCTTCTGGTTCGCGATATGCGAGTAAAGGCGTGTCCAGAGCAATAAAGCCTGGATGAGGAAGGTTATTTTCATGAGTATATTCCAGTAAGCTAACCGTAAAAGCGGCGTGGGTAATCGCCCTCATTCCCTTACCACGGCTGCCACGCGGTTTTCCTGATATCACAAAATCTCGATCTGTGCGCTCGAAATAGACACGATCCGCATCCGGAAAATTCCAACTTTTTAGTACGCCTTCCAGAAATGCCGAGAATTTATCAAGTGTGCTTGAAGACAGGTCAGTTACCGGCTTGGTCATATCACTTTCTGTTGACGTAGTGTCTTCCACACTCATGCGCCTTTCTTTAAGCTCAGCTATAGACATTAAGATATTGAGCGCGTTTTGAACTGTAGATTTTTTCTCGATCAACTCGGAATAGCTGGCTCGCTGCTCATTTAAACCCGGCATTATTTCTTTTAGCGACGCATCCACTTCTTCCAGATCTTCCTTGATTTTCGGCATTAACGATCCGAACGCATTCATTTCCAGGTTAAGCTGGCTTAAAGTATCTTGTAGTTCGTCTCTTAGCTTGTTAATTTTATTGCTCTCGGCGCCTGCTGCACTTACAACAATATCCACATTACCATCACAATCGATTTGAAGGTGCTGTTGGTCCGGGTGAGCTCCGCACATTGGACAATCACCGGGACTGAGCGCCGATACCAAAGATCCTGCTTCACGAACACCCTCCAAACGTGCCAGATCAGAAAGATAATGCTGATCCAGAAGGTTAAATCTTGCTATCAGTTCTTCGACCTCAACGCGCCGGTCATTTGCAGTTTCAAGTTTTCTTCGCAGTTCATTCCGGCGAGCAATGACACTACGGTATTTCTCTTCGCTTTGCTGGATAGATTCTTTTTCACGAGTGAGCGTGTCTTCCAGCCTGCCCAGTTGATCGGAAAATTCCTGAGCATCGTCTTCTTCACCTATCAATCCGGTTAAACGATCCTGATAATTGACTATCAACTCATCAATTACCTCAATTTTTGCTGATTTTGTGAGTAATTCCTTTTCACTTGGTACAGATGCCTGAAGCGCATTATCATCGACTCCTGTTAATAAAAGTTTGAATACAGATAGCTCTGCCGTTCGTGTGGTGAATTGGCCGCTTTCTATCAGCGAACCCTCTTTTTGAATTGTTCCTTCTGTAATCAAGCAAAGATGGCTTAAATTCCTGAAGCTCAGGCTATTTGTTTCACCGCGTGCGTTTTTTCGAATACGCTTACCGGCAAGTCCGATTTTTTTAAGCAGAAAATTTGAAAGATTCTTTTCATTTGTCGGGTTGTGCTTTTGCGACAGGACAAGATGCCCAATGCCTTTTGGCGTAGAAACATGCAAACCTTCATAGCAACGATATTGGCCGCCGCTCGTACTACGTTCAATTGTAAATGTTTCACCGTCTTTTTCTTCTACCCCAAGCCATATTCGATCATAGCCCACCCGTTCGGGGATATCGCGAAGCTCCTTGCTTGAACCCAACATAAAATCAAGCACTTCCATAATAAATGATTTACCGGTTTCCGACGCGCCATAGATGGTATTGAGCCCAGGGCCAAAATCAACCCTTGCCGGATTTTTATCAGGGCCCGTAAAACACAGATGACGAATTGTTAAACCTGGATCTGTCATAAATTCCCCGCCAAGCTTTTATGAACAACCTGAAATTCTTCAATCCATCTATCAAACAAGCTATTCATAGTTTCCCTGAACTCTTCATCATCCATATCACCAAAAGTCTGAATTACCCATATGGCACGTTCTCGTAGTGCAACAAGATACGGTGTGCACAGGCTTTCAAAAAATGTTTCTGCTAATTCACCGGCTTGGTATGTTATCCCTGTCTCATCTACATGGCGATAAACAAGTCCGCGACTTATCATGAGCATAAGTCCACGCTCTACTATATGCCTCCTGACCAAGAGCTCGGCAGAGCTCATTGGCAGTTTTGGATGCAGACTTTCCGGGCCTCCAAGATCGCCGGTGTGAACAATCAAATGATCAAGAGCGACAAGGCGCTGCAAATCAAATGCTTTCGGATATGCTGGAACCAAAATACCAACGCTGCGAACGCCAGTTTCGAGCGGGCTATTAAACGCTAGCTGCGTTTCCCTACCGGTAGTCATGATTTTCTCCAATGCAAACGATCCTCGTTTGCAAGCTGATGACAAATACCACGCTTATCTTGTATTTTAACAACTGTGATAAGGCCATTGGCGCTTAGTGGCAATTGTGCAGCGGCCTGAGTCACTGTATTCAACCTTGCATAGGCATCCGGATGCGGTGATGATTCAATATCGGCTACGCCGGCATAAACCTCATCCTTAAGTTCATCATAGGTGCCGGGCGGAACAGTATCACGGGCAAAATTGCGCAACGATTCCGAATGGTAAAAGAACTCACGTTGCCGGTGGTAATGCTCTTCCAGCTCCGGCCAAGGATTGAGATTCTTCATTTCCTTTACTTTTGCATTTTTATGATCGCCATAGGCCTCGAATAATTGCTGAAGGTAGCGGCTTTCTGATGAATCCGGCTCTTCTGGTGGTTTCGATGCGCCGGGCCTATCCGGCAGCCCGCCGCCAAAGCGCCCGGCAAAATAAGGGGTGTTGCGATGCTCGTCTATGGCTTCAAGCGCTGTCTTGAAGGTGAACATTTCAAAATCAAATGAATTTACGAATGTTTCAAAGTCACCTTCAAGGCTAATAATCTCTTTTGAAGTGATAGATTTGCTGCACCAATCATCCCATTTTTCAATCAATTTTGCCTTTAAATCCTGCCTATTGAGAAGCAGTTTCTTTAAAGCCATGCCGCAATCTTTGGGAGCTAGAAAGTAATATTTCTTTGGGCATGTAATATGCTTCATATAAACATGCCATATAATTTTGCCGATTTCTGCAATCCCGATTTTTGGAGTTAGTGGGTCTTTGTAATGCTTACATTGATAATTATCCCAAACCCCGTCAAGACCTTTCTCATCTGTAAATGCAGCCACATCTACGCCCATATCATTGGCACCGGCAAAGCGCACAACCTTATTATATTTAGTTTTCTGGTAATGTACCCATTCCTCAATGAAGGCTTCCCAATCATCGGCTGAATATAAAAGTACAGTAGTGTCCGGTTAAGAATCAAATAATTTCAGCTGGATAGGCCCAGCGACCTTCTGGTTTCTGTAATTTTGTTCCGTAAGAGCCTGAAAAATATGAATTTTTTCAAACAGGGTGATGCTCAAAATTTGTAGAATAGTGT
>JAERTK010000157.1 GCA_016844935.1 Desulfobacteraceae bacterium
CAATATCATGAGCAAAATCCCCATCAAAACCCTTCAGGAATTGAAAGGCGTGCCTATTCGTGCCTCCGGCGGTGCGGCCCAGATCCTTAAGGCCTGGGGTGCCACCCGGGTGGGAATGCCCATGCCGGAAACCCCCGAAGCTCTTCAAAAGGGCGTGGTCAAAGGTCTGTTTTCTTCCCTGGAAGTGATGAAAGATTTCAAATTTGCCGAGCTGTGCAAATATGTCACCATGACACAGACCCCTGTTTATCCCTTTGCCGTGGTCATGAACATGGACAAATGGAATTCACTGCCTAAAGATGTTCAGAAAGTTTTCGATGACCTGGTTGTCGAGCAGGCAAAATGGACCGGCACCTATATGGATCAGCATGTGAAAGATGCCATGGTCTGGTCCGTCAAAACCCAGGGTGTGACGGTTTTCGACCTGTCGGCTGCTCAGAAAGCCAAGTGGGACGGTCTCCTTACTCCCATCACCGCAAAGTGGATCAAATCCAATGCCGCCAAAGGCCTCCCGGCCCAGGCCATTGTGGACGATATTAAATCCATCGCCAAAAAATACGAAGGAAAATAGAAAATAGGCCCGAAAACTGGACTGTAGGGGCGAATCATCATTCGCCCCTACCGGAGAAATCCATATGTTGATGCTGGATCGAATCAGTCATTATTTGAATCTGGTTCTCATGGGAATCGCTGGACTGTTTCTGGTGGCCATGATTGCCCTGACCTGTGCCAATGTTCTCTTTCGCCTGGTATGGATTCCCGTTTCCGGAACCTTTGAACTCATGGGCTACTTTGGCGCAGTCTTGACGGCCTTTGCCATGGGCTACACGCAAATCAAAAAGGGTTACATTGCCGTGGATATTGTCGTCCTGGGGTTTTCAAAAAATGTCCAGAAGATTCTAAATGCCACAAACGCCATTATTTGTACCGGTTTTTTTGTACTGGTTACCTGGCAGATTGCAAAATATGCGGCGAACCTTCGGGAGACGGAGGAGGTTACGGAGACGCTCCAGATCATATACTATCCTTTCACATATGCGGTGGCGGTGGGGTGTGGTGCGCTGGCACTGGTGTTCTTTATTCAGTTCCTTAAAGCCCTGATCCCCGTAAAGGAGGATGACAAATGAGCCTGACCATGGTTGGTATTGTGGGCATCATCCTTCTCATTGCCGTGCTGTTTTTCCTGGGCATGCCCGTGGGGTTTGCCATGGCTATCGTGGGGTTTGCCGGGTTCTGGTATGCGGTATCGTTCAATGCCGCCATCAACATGGTGGGGGCCGATGTCTGGGGCACTTTTTCAAAGTACGGTTTAACGGTGATTCCGCTATTTATTTTTCTGGGGTATCTGGCATTTAATTGCGGCATTGCCGAACGGTTGTACAATGCCGCCTACAAATGGTTTGGACACTGGCGGGGGGGGCTGGCCATCGCCACCATTGGGGCGGACGAGCTGTTTGCGGCCATCTGCGGTTCCAATACGGCGACCGCCGCAACCATGGGCACGGTGGCACTGCCGCAGATGCAGAAGTTCAAGTATGATCCCCGGTTGAGTACCGGGACCGTTGTGACCGGCGGAACCCTGGGGACCATCATGCCCCCCAGCGTGGTGCTTATCGTTATTGGCCTTCAGACGGAACAGTCCATCATCAAACTGTTTCTGGCCGGGATTTTGCCCGCCTTATTACTGGGCATCCTTTTTGTCCTCACCATTATTGTGCTCTGCCGCATCAATCCGGAATTCGGTCCTGCGGGACCCAAAACAGGCTTCAAGGAAAAACTCTTTTCCCTTTTGGGGGTGACTGAAGCGGTCATCATTTTTGTGCTGGTTATCGGCGGCCTTTATGCCGGTTTGTTTACGCCTACGGAGGCGGGTGCCGTGGGTGTTTTTTTTACCCTGGTGGTGACCCTTCTCACGGGTCGGCTGACATGGAAAGGGTTTATCAGTTCCATCACGGATTCACTGAAAATTTCGAGTATGGTTTTTTTCCTGGTGACCGGTGCCATTATTTTCGGCCGTTTTCTGGCGGTTACCCGTCTCCCCTTCGCCATCGCCGATTTTGCCTCCTCCCTGCCGGTCTCCCCCTACGTGATCCTCACGTTCATTCTGCTGATTTATCTGATCGGAGGATGCTTTGTGGATTCCCTGGGATTCCTGGTTTTGACCATTCCGATTTTTTTTCCTTTGGGGATGGCCCTGGGGTTTGATCCCATCTGGTATGCCATTATCCTGACCATGGTGACTACCATGGGTGCCATTACGCCGCCGGTGGGTGTGAACATCTATGTGGTCAAGGCCCTGGCGCCGGACATTGAATTGAGTACCATGTTTAAGAGTGTCAGTTTTTTCCTGATTGCCTGTATCGTGTGTATCATTATTCTAATTGCTTTTCCCGAGATCGTTCTTTTTATCCCGGGATTGGCCCAATAATCAGGGATCGCTTTAAATAGCCATAGTGAGGAAGGCAAACATGACCAAAACCTTCATGCCCCACTTAAAGACCGAAGAAGAACTGAAAGCCCGGCAACTGAAAGGGCTTCAATGGACCGTTCGTCATGCCTACGAAGGTTCTCCGGTTTACAAGAGCCGTTTGGAAGAAGCCGGTGTTCATCCCGAAGACATCCGTTCCCTGGAAGATCTCGAGCGCCTTCCCTTTACCATGGCCAATGATCTTAAGGAAGGTTATCCCTTTCCCTTGCTGTCCGTTCCCTTTGATCGGGTGGTTCGCATGCATGCTTCTTCGGGTACCACCGGGAAAAGAAAAGTGCTTTGCTACACCCAGAAAGATATTGATGACTGGAGCCACTTTTTCGCCCGGTGTTATGAAATGGCGGGGTTATCTCCTGAAGACCGGGTTCAGATTGCCGTGGGTTACGGGGTATGGACCGCCGGCATCAGCTTTCAAATGGGGTGTGAGACTTTCGGGGCCATGGCCGTCCCGGTGGGCCCCGGAAACCTGGATATGCAGTGTCAGTTTCTGGTGGATTTCGGGAGCACGGTCATGTGCTGTACCGCGTCCATGGGGCTGTTGATGGCCGAAGAAATTCACCGTCGCGGCATCAGGGATCAAATTGCACTTAAGAAAATGATTTTCGGGTCGGAGCGGGCCAGCGATGCCATGCGGGACCGGATTCAGACCCTTCTGGGTGTGGAACATATGTTTGACATCCCCGGCATGACGGAACTTTACGGTCCGGGAACGGGGTTGGACTGTTCTTACCACACCGGCATACATTACTGGGCGGACTATTACATCCTGGAAATCCTGGACCCGGATACTCTGGAACCTTCTCCCGAAGGGGAAATCGGCGAAATGGTGGTGACGACGCTCTCCAAGGAGGCCGTGCCGCTCATCCGATACCGCACCCGGGACCTCACCCGGATGATTCCGGGGACCTGCCCCTGCGGTTCCGTCCTGCCCCGGCACGATCGTTTGCTGGGGCGCTCCGACGACATGATTATTTTCAGGGCCGTCAATATCTATCCCGGCCAGGTGGATCACGTTCTGTCGGGTATCGAGGGGATCGGTAGCGAATACCAGATTATTGTGGATAGGAAGGAAGACGGCCGGGATTATATGCGCATCAAAGTGGAGGCGGCTCAAGGGGTTGACGCGCAACAGTTTGAAAATCTGGAAAACCGCGTTTCCCGGGAAGTGAAGAAGCAGATCATGGTGAGCGCCGGGGTGGAGATAGTGGCATACGGCATCCTGCCGCGATCCGAGAGGAAAAGCCAGCGGGTGTTTGACAACCGGGAAGAATAATACGGAGAGAATGGATGAAACGTTACGCATATTATCAGCCGAAAAGCCTGGATGAGGCCTTCGGGCTGATGGAAAAATATGAAGGAGAGGCCCGATATGTGGCGGGTGGTACCGATGCCATGATACGGGTCAACCAGAAAGTCTGGCAGCCCGAAGCCCTGATTTCCCTTCGATGGATTGAGGAATTGTACGGGATCAGGAAAATCGGCGATTCTCTGAAGATCGGCAGCATGACCCTGTGGCGGGAGGTCGAAATGGATCCCCTTGTGGCGCTTCATCTTCCCGCATTGGCAGAGGCGGCCTCCATGGTGGCCAATCCCCAGATCCGGAATGTGGCCACCGTGGGTGGGAATCTGTGTAACGCTGCGCCATCTGCTGACGGAGCCCCGCCGTTGATGGTAATGGAGGCGGTGTTGACCATCGCGGGTCCGGATGGCGCAAGGGATGTGCCCATTTTGGATTTTTTCAAAGGTCCGGGACAGCACTGCATGGGACCTGTCGAGGTGCTGACAGCCATTACCATTCCCGAGATGCCAATGCACGCTGGCACGGCGTTTCTCAAATCCGGTCGGGTGACCCAGGACATCGCCCTTGCCAATGTGGCTGTTTGTGTACAGATGGAGGGCAGGGTCTGCAAGAAATGCCGCGTTTCGGCCGGGGCCGTGGGGCCGGTGCCCCTCAGACTTGGAGAGGTGGAAGCCTTTGCGGAAGGAAAAGAGATCACCCCGGAGCTGCTCCTGGAAATCCAGGATAAGGCAGCGGGTGAAGTGACCCCCATCACCGACGTCAGGTCTACCGAAATTTATCGCAGGACCGTTGCCGGCGTAATGGTGAAGCGGGCCATGGAACAGGCCATGGAACGGGCGAAACATGAAGCGGAAAGCCCGGATGCAGCTATTCCGCCTGCAGTGCCGCGGGATATGGAACCCCCGGAACCCACTGTGGGGCTTTACGATTCCCCACTCCGAAAGCTGGTCCGCTTCAACTTGAACGGCCAGGCCGTGGAGGCGGAAGTGATGAGCCACAAGATGCTTTCAAATGTGCTGCGGGATACCTTTGAGTTCACCGGGACCAAGGAAGGGTGCGGTCAGGGGGAGTGCGGTGCCTGTACGGTTCTGGTGGATGGGGAAAGTGTTAATTCATGCCTCTATCCCGCATTTGAGGTGGATAGAAAAACCGTTACCACCATTGAAGGCCTTGTGGGCGAAGGGAACCGCCTGGATCCCATACAGGCGGCGTTCGTTGAAAAGGGTGGCGTTCAATGCGGTTTCTGTACTCCCGGTATGATTATGAGTACCAAAGCCCTGCTGAACCGGAACGCAGACCCCACGGAAGAGGAGATTCGAAAGGGAATTTCTGGAAATCTCTGCCGCTGCACCGGTTATGTGCAGATTGTGGAGTCCATCAAAAAAGCTGCGGATTGCGGAATGAGAAATAATCCAGAGGTAACGTCATGACCCAGTTTAACTTCATCGGTGCGGAAGTCCCCAGGCCCGATGCTCCGGATAAAGCGGCCGGAAAGGCCATGTATATCCATGATATGGCGTTTCCCGGAATGCTGTACGGCAAAATTAAGTTCAGTGACCGGGCCCATGCCGTAATCAAACATATCGATACATCCAGGGCCGAGAAATTGCCGGGAGTCCGGGCGGTGATCACCGGCTACAATACACCGGAGATCCGGATCGGATTCATCAAGGACAACTTTGCCCTGAAACGGGACAAGGTCAGGCAGTTCCGGGATGAGGTGGCGGCCGTTGCGGCAACAGACCCGGACATTGCAGCGGAAGCCATCGACCTGATCCGGGTGGAGTACGAAGATCTTCCCGGCGTTTTTTCACCCACGGATGCCATGAGGGAAGACGCGCCCGTTATTCACGAGACAGACCTCAAAGGCCGGCCCAAAACGGACAATATCGTTCCGGTGCCGTGGAAGTTTGTTACGGGTGACGTTGAAAGGGCCAGGGAAGAGGCCGATTATGTGGTAGAGGAATATTACACAACGCCGCTGATACAGCAGTCCTGCATGGGAACCGCCGGCTGTATTGCGGAGTTTGATCTCCAGAGCAATTTGATTATCCGCACCAAAACCCAGATCCCTTTCCTGGCCCAGAACGATTTCAATCAGGCGCTCAAGGACATGGGTCTCAAGGGAAAGAAAAGCAGGGTCATTGTTCCCACCCTGGGGGGATCATTCGGCACGGGCCTGGATACCCACAGCTATGAATTTATTTCTATCCTCCTGGCGTACAAGACCGGCAGGCCGGTCAAAATTGTCCTGAACCGCGAAGAGGAGTTCACGGCCCTGTCGCCCCGCCAGCCCACGGAAACCCATATTGTCCAGGGTTGCGACCGGGACGGGAAACTGATTTTGCGGGATATTCGAATGGTTCTGGATAATGGTGCCTACACATCCTGGGGCGCCACCACGCCCAGTGTCATGATGGTTCCCGCATCTTCCATTTATCGTGTGCCCAACGTGTTTTTTAAATCAACCATTGTCTACACCAACAACACCTACTGTCAGGCCATGCGGGGATACGGTAATCCCCAGGTGGCCTGGGCCATGGAAAGCAACATGGACCAGCTGGCTGAGGCTGCTGGTATTGACCCCTTCGAATTCAGAAGAATCAACCGCAATATCCCCAATGAGACCACCCCCATGGGCCTCAAGGTTTCCACCTGCGGCATGAAGGAATGCCTGGAATCGGTGGCCGAAAAACTGGACTGGAAATCCATCTGCGGAAAGAGTGATCTGAAGCGCGGCTCAGCCTCTGTGTGCACGACCCTTGTGGGAAGCACACCGGCGAAAGCGCGGGGTGTGGGAATGGCGGCCCTGTTTCACGTGGGTGGATCCGGCCGGGTGTACCGGTCCGACGGCTCCGGCATCATTTTAAAAATTGATGACTTCGGCGATGTTACCGTGGTGTCCGGTGGGGTGGAAATGGGTCAGGGCTTCGACTCGGCCCTGGCGTTGGCCACGGCGGAGGCGCTGGGGGTCACCCAGGATCGCGTCAAGATTGTCACCGGCGATACGGCCACCTGTCCCTGGGATGTGGGAACGCATGCCAGCCGCGGGGCTTTCACATCATGCAATGCCACTATCATGGCTTCTGAAAAGGCGCGAAAAAAGATTTTTGAACTGGCCAGTGAGCATTTCATGCGCAGTGTCAAAAGCCGCATGAAAAAGATGAAACGGAAGGATCCGGATTTTGAGATTCCCGATCTGGATTACGAGACCATTTTCGATCCATCAGACTTTGACATGAAGGAAAACCGCATTTTTCTGAAATTGGAACCTGATGACCCCGATCTTCATGCGGCCCTGGAGGAGATCCTCCGTGCCGCCCACTACAAGGAGCAGGGGACTATGGTTATTGAAGAAGCTTTTTACGATCCGCCGAACCAGATGCTGGATCCCAGGACGGGACGGGGCAACATGAGCTCAACTTACATCGTCGGCGCCCAGGGAGCCGTGGTGGAAGTGGATCTTGAAACGGGAAAGGTGGAAATCCTGAAAGTGGCGGCGGCCCATGACGTGGGCCAGGTGTTGAACCGGCAGACCCTCAAGGGGCAGATTTACGGGGCCCTGGCCCAGGGGATCGGGTACGCCCTGTCCGAAGAGTACAAAACCCATGAGGGGCGAAATCTGAACCCCAACTTTCTCGATTACAAGATTCTCTCGGCACCGGATATGAATTTCCCAATTGAGGTTGACTTTATCGAAACAAACGACAAAACGGGCCCGTTCGGTGCCAAAGGGGTGGGCGAACCGGGACTGGTTCCAACAGCCCCCGCCATCGGCAATGCAGTTTACGATGCCATCGGCATCCGTATCCGGGATCTTCCCATTACGCCCGATAAGATCCTGGTGGCATTGGAAGAACAGAGGCAAAAGAGAGACTCTAACAAATAAGGCGGCAGAGCCGCAGTTGTCAGTTATCAGTTGTCAGCGCTGGAGGAAATTTTGAAATTTGAGGGTTTAGAAGTATGGAAGAGGTCTTCACGATTATGCGCAGATTTGTACAAACACTGTCAAGATATTATGGGTATGCTTTTGCTGACAACTGAAAACTGATAACTAATCGCCACAGGAGACACGCATGTCTGATAAAATATACCGGCTGGGTTGCGATATCGGCGGCACATTCACCGATTTTGTTCTGCTGAATGACCGGACAGGGGAACTCACCATCAACAAATGCCTGACCACGCCCAGTGATCCGTCCGATGCGGTGGAGTACGGCATAAAGCAATTGGATAAGATGGTCCCAGATTTTGTGAAAAGCCTGGACGAGGTGATACACGGCACCACCCTGGTGATCAACTCCATCATCGAGCGGAAGGGCGCCAGGACCGGTTTGATCACCACAAAGGGGTTCAAGGATGTGCTGGAACTGGGCCGCGAGATCCGTTACGCCCCTTACGATGTGTTTGCTGAATTCCCGGAACCGTTGATCCCCCGCAGCTTTCGGTTTGAGGTGGATGAACGGTTGCGGAGCGACGGTACGGTGTTGCGGCCGCTCAACCCGGATGAAGTGCGGCGCGTGGTCAAAAAAATGCTTGAAGCCGGGGTGGAATCCATCGCCGTCTGCCTCATGAACTCTTTTGAAAACCCGTCCCACGAGCAGACCGTCAAAGAAGTCATTTTGGAGGAAGCACCGGACATTTCCGTGTGTATCTCCTATGAGGTCCTGCCTCAGATCCGGGAGTATGAGCGGACCAGCACCACGGCCACCAATGCCTATGTGAAACCGCTTACGGGAAAATATCTTTACAAACTGGCCAAAAGGCTCGAGCAGCTGGGCTCCACCGGAAAACTATTCATCATGCTCAGTAGCGGGGGCATTACGTCCATCAAGACGGCGGCCGAATTCCCGGTGCGCATCATTGAATCGGGGCCCACCGCAGCGGTCATCTCCGGTCAGTATTACGGAAAACTTTTTAATATCCCCGAGATCTTCTGTTTTGATATGGGGGGGACCACCGCAAAAT
>JAERTK010000158.1 GCA_016844935.1 Desulfobacteraceae bacterium
CCGGGTTTCGCGTCCGAAACAGTTCCGTCCGGTAGGCTTCAAGCAGGGCCTCAAAAAAAAATTCCGAAGACCACCCCGCCTCAAATCCCTTTAACTGTTTCTGGATGGTGGCCATGATGTTGCGGGGCTTTGCCGGCATCTGCGCCACGGGGAGCCGGGCATAGGCCAGGGTGGCCTGGCTTCGGGAAAGATCAACCCCCACCGTCAAGGGCGGCAGGGAAAATTCCATGGGGTCGCCTGTGATCAGCCGGCAGGTCATGTTTTCCGCCTGAGCTGCTTCGTTCAGCTCTTTTCCAAATGCCAGTCCGCGGGCACCCGCGCGCTCCCGCTGATCCTCGGCCACAACGTCCAGCAGCGGGGACAGATCCAGGTCCAGTCCCACGGCTTCCGGATCAAACTGTTCCAGCACCCGGACTGCGCCGTCCACCTTGTCCGGGGAGTCCAGGGTATTGTGAGAACAGAGGCTTTTGAGGGCTTTCTGAACCTGGGTCAGCCCTTTTAATTTTTCCGTGACCGGGTCCAGCAGGGTGGCGGACAGTTCCGTTACAGGGGTGTCGTGCATCGGTTATGCTCCTTTTTGAATGCCCAGTTCTTTATAAACCCTTTGCATCGTGTGTGGCGGTTTTTGGCCGCGGCAGCGGGGGCAGGTTTTTTGGTGTGTAAAGGATGCGAGACAGGCGGGGCACAGCAGGTGCAGGGCATCGTCACAAAACCCAAGAGAATAGGTCTCCCTGCCGCAGGCCTCACAGGCCATGGGGTCGAAATCCTTTGAGAGCAGGTTGTATATGACGCTGATGCGCCGCTCCTTCTTGCGGCGTTTCACCAGCACTTCACAGCGGATGACCGGCAGTCGGGCCAGCAGCAGGGTCAGCGGACGAAGGGAGATGCGAAGCCGGTATTTGTCCTTCAGGGCCGATATTTTGGCGGCTTTTTCCCGGGAGAGCTGGGCCATTTTTTCCCTTCGAACCTCAAGATCCGACCCGGTCAGTTTCCGCCGTTCGATTTCATCCGCCATTTCCTCCCTGAGATCCAGGAAATAGGTTTCAATACGCTCCATGTCCCGCAAATGGTGCCGCGAAATGGTGGTTTTAAACTCGGAGAGCCCTTCTTCCAGAGCCCCGAGGGTGCGATGGCAGGCGGTGACAAAAAGCCGGTCCAGTTCGTCCGGGGAAACCTCTGAGGGTTTCAGGTTTAGGGGGTTCCATTGCGCCGCCTGGGCCGAAATCGGTTCCGAAAGCGCGGGGCAGTGCACCTGATGCCGGGATATGCAGGTGTGGTACTGAAGCTGCCGCCGCTCGTCCGCGTCAGCGGTCACCTCCAGGGACCAGAGCCAGTAATCCAAGGTGCTTTTGTGGGTGGCTTTCTCTCGATACGCGCTGTTGGTAAAGGCAAAGCGGGACCCCACATCCAGGGCGGTTTTCTTGGGCGACGCGCCGGAGGGCATGGTCACGGCCGCGGCGCACCCCATGCTAAGGGCCATGGGGATGAACCGATCCAGCAGTTCGGTGCCGTAGCCCATGGTCAGGGTTTCGGAGTCCCCGGAAATCCCTTCCCCCTGCCCCGGTTCCGAAATACGCACCAGGGAATCGGGAAGGCCCAGTCCCTTTTGAACCTCCCCGGAGAGCAGGGCCTCAAAGCCCCTTTGTTCCCCATGCCACTCCACGATGCCGTCGGAGGATTCAATAATCTGTTCAGCAAATTGCAGTAATTCGTTCATATCAATTATACTTCATAATCCGTTGAAAACAGGTCCGCGTCCAGTTGCTTGATTTTGTCGTATTGGTTCCGGGCCGCCAGCAGCTCATCTCCAAGGCGGTTAAAGGCCGTGGTCACATCGTCATCGGTTTGGCTTTGGCCGTAAATATCCAGAATGCGCTCTTCAAATTCCGCTTCATTTTTGGTCTGGCCCAGCACCAGGTCCACTTCCCCGATCACCAGTTCAAAGAGGTTGATGCGCTTATCCAGCACCTCCAGAATATGGTGTTCCGCGGTCTTGTGGGCACACAGATTATACACGTGGACCGGCCGGGTCTGCCCGATACGGTGAATACGGCCGATGCGCTGCTCGATCTTCATGGGGTTCCAGGGAAGATCAAAGTTCACCATGGTGGAACAGAACTGGAGGTTCCGCCCTTCCCCGCCGATTTCAGAGCAGAGCATCACCGGGGTCCCGTTTTGAAAACGCTCCACAGCCCGGTCCTTGTCCCTCGCACTCATCCCCCCGTGAAACCGGGAAAAACCGACCTTTTCATCGGACAATCGCTTTGCAATCTCTTCCAGTGTGGCCGTAAAACGGGAAAAGACCATCACCTTTTCCCCGCTCACCTTCAACAGTTCCAGAAGCCGGGTGGTTTTGCTGGTGTGGGGCACATAATCGCAGAGTCCGGCCAGTCTGGTCATTTCTTTTTTGAGGTCCGAATCCACCCGATCATGGGATGATAGCTTCAGCAGTGTCTTTCGAACCGCTCCCGGGCTGGAGCCCGCCTCCTGCAGCAGCAGCCCCAGGGACAACCGGTTCATCCCCCGCCGGAACCCCGATCTCACCAGGTCCGTGAGCCTGGCGTACAGCTCCTGCTCCGCCGGAACCCCTTCCACCAGCACCGTGGTGGCATGGCGGGGCGGTAGTTTGATGTCCGCCAGGGCGCGGGTGTTTCGAATCATCACCCGGCCGATGAGGTCCCTTAAGTGGGCCCGGTTCCGGGGCCGGGTGGGATCGCCCCTCAGAACAAATTGTTTTCGGTAGGCACTTTTTGTGCCCAGCTGCCCCGGCTTCAAGAGCGTCACCAGGCTGAAGAGATCCATGAGGTTGTTTTCAACCGGCGTGGCGCTCAGCAGCAGCAGAAACCGGCTTTTCAGTTCATTGATCAGTTTCCACCCCACGGTCCGGTCATTTTTCACGTGATGGGCTTCATCCACAATGACCATATCAAACCCGATGCCGGCAAGCAGGGGCCTGTGCCGTTTATTCCGAGCCAGGGCCAGGGATGCCACGACCAGGTCGTTTTCCCGCCAGAAGCGTTCAGGATCATGGCGCATCCCGGGATGATCGGTGCTGACCGCCTCAATTTGAAATTTGGTTTCAAGCTCTTCAATCCACTGGCTGGTGAGGGCCGGCGGTGTCAGGATCAGGGTTTTTTTCACCATGCCCCGCAGCAGGTATTCCTTAAGGATCATGCCCGCTTCAATGGTCTTTCCCAGGCCCACCTCATCGGCCAGCAGCACCCGCCCCCTAAAGGATCGCATGACTTTGCGGACCGTTTCCACCTGGTAGGCGTACTGTTCTACACCCCTCAAGGTATTGAGGCAGATGAGGTTGTCAAACTGGTCCGCCTGGGCCAGGCGTGCCGCCTGCCGGGCCAGAAAATACTGTGCGACGGTGGCCGGGTTTCCCTCTGCCAACCGCTGGTGCAGCATTTGTGGAGATTGGACGGCGGCCGTCATCTGAATGGGTGGTGCTTTTGGTTTGGCCCGGGACGGCGTTTTGCCCGAAGTTGCCGGTATTTTCTTTTTTGAAGAGGCTTTTCGGGCGTTCCCTTGGGGCTTTGCGGCGCCCGGCTTTCCCTTTTTGCCCGGCTTTTTCTTCGGTTTTCTCGGGCTTGTTCGGCGGCCCTTTTGTCGCTTCAGTTGCGGCATGGTCTGAAGCCGGCAGAGGAGAATGAGCTCTTCCAGAACATCAAAATCAATGTCCGCATCCGCCAGAATCGCGGGGCCATAAGCATACACTCTTTGCAGAAACGGAAGGGCTTCTTTGGGTCGGTCCTCGTCCAGAAGGGACCACCCGATGTGAAATTCTTCTTTTAGATGAGATTTTGAAAGTTTTAGGCGCATTATTTAAATCCGATCAGGTGAAGTTGTGGACACTTAACACTGAGAATTGAGGCAAACCCTGCTTGCCTGCTATTCATTGCGGCAAGTGTAAAGCACATTTTATGGGGTGTCAATGAAAATATGCTACAACATGTTGGGTTTTTTTATTCCCGGAATTCCATGTCCAGTGCGTTTTTCTGGTTGGAATTAAGTATACTGTCCCCGGAATTCGGTTCAAAAGAGAAAGGTCTTTACAAAGCTGCTGAAGTTGTTAAGTTGGATCAATTAGCTAATGAAGGCCCATGAACTCGGACATTGACTAAAACGGGAAATGAAGATAAAATTCACTGACTTTTTCCAAGGATATTCCCACATGAACCAAATGGCCGACCCACGGAGAAATCTTGTAAGACGGAGGAAGAAGCGGGACGGCTGTCGGAATTCACCCGTCAAAACTTTTTGGGTCTAATGGGGGCACGTCATGAAAAAAACCATAACATTCTTAATTGCACTTGCCTTGTTATTACCGATGCCGGTTTTTGGTCAGGGACCGGATCACAGGGCCAAGCAGGCCATAAAAGACGCATCAAGGCTCAGTGAGGGGCAGAAACGTCAGGCCATGAAAAACCTGAAAGGGAAAGAAGGGGGGTATGGGGCGCAGGATCGCAATACCAAGCGAACCCTCCAAAGTATGGAAAAGGGCGCTGGAGGAAAGAAACAGTAAATTGAAATGTGAGTTTCTACGACCGTCCCCGGACCACGTCCATTGGCGAGGTGATATGTTGAAGTTCCCGTGCGGCTTTTTGGGGGTCCTTCCGGCAGCAGACCGATGAAATAACGGCAATGCCGTGGGCGCCTGTTGCCATCACATGGATTGCGTTGCCTTGGTCGATTCCGCCGATGGCAATAATCGGAACCGGGGTTGATGAAACGATCCGTTTCAGAAGATTGATGCCGCTTACGGGTCCTGCATCCTCCTTGGAACCCGTTGGGTAAATCGGCCCGAAGCCCACATAATCGGCATTTTCCCGGATACAGTTTTCGATCTCTTCCGGCGTTGCGGCGGATCCGCCGATGATACGGTCCTTTCCAAGAAGCTCTCTGGCCAGAGGTATGGGAAAATCGTCCTGGCCCAGATGAACGCCGTCCGCGTCCGCCGCAATGGCCACATCGATTCGGTCATTGACGATGAAAACGGCTCCCTTCTCCGCACACAGGCGTTTCATCCCCCGAGCGATTTCAATCAATTCTTTTGTGGAACCTTCTTTCTGGCGAAACTGGATTGTGTCTGCTCCTCCTGAAATGGCCATTTCCGTCAGTTCAAGGTGCGAAAAACGGTCCTGCAGAACTGTATCCGTCAGTACATGCAATCTTCCTAATTTTTTCATTCAGGTCTTACCCCCGTTTGTATTTTCAGACAACCCTGTCATAATGGGTAAGAGATTATTTCAATGATATGGGGGATGTCAAGAGATCGGATTATGGCAACCAAAGTCTTTCCACTTGATTTCACACATGCCACTGTGTAATATTATGTGTGATTGTAAAGGGGGTGGTCGTTATGGCGACAAATTTACAGATAGATGACGGGTTGATTCTAAAAGCTCTCAGGCTCGGTGGCCATAAAACAAAGAAGGCCGCTGTTTCAAAAGCGCTGATTGAGTATATCCAAAACCTGGAGCAGGAAAAAATTCTGTCACTGTTCGGAACGGTGGAGTACGATCCGGAATATGATTATAAACAGCAGAGAAGCCGATAATGAAAGTCATTGTCGACACCAGTGTGTGGTCTCTCGCTTTGAGACGCGATAAACAGGATTTTTCCGGTCCGGTCAATGAGCTTCGTCATATCATCAGTGACCATCGTGCTCAGATGATCGGTCCCATACGGCAGGAGATATTGTCGGGTATTCGTAAAAAAGATCAATTCAATATGCTCCGAAAACATCTTGAAAGTTTCCCCGATCTCCCTGTTCTTACCGAAGATTATGTTACCGCTGCGGAATATTTCAATCGTTGCTGTTCAAAAGGGATACAGGGTTCAAATACCGATTTTTTGATTTGTGCCATGGCCGTTAGAAACAAGTTTTCCATATATACCACAGACAAGGATTTCGATCTGTTCTCGAAGTACATAAATATTATTCTCCACAAAGCGGTGCATTTTTAAGGTTGCTGGAGGCCGTTTCCGAAGGGTTTAAATATGTCCCAAAACATCGGCGTGTATATTTGCGAATGCGGTCCCAATATCAAAGATGCCGTGGATATGGCGGAGTTGCTGGAAGAGGCAAAAGGGCACAAAGATGTGGTGCTGGCACGATCTTTCGGGTTTTTATGCGCACCGGATGGGAAAGAATTTCTGAAAGAAGATATAAAAATACACAATTTGTCGCGGGTCGTCATTGCCGGGTGTTCTCCAAAAGAAAATGAGCACACATTTCAGGAGGTACTGAAAAGTGCCGGCATAAATCCCTTTCTCCTGCAGGTTGCCAACATTCGCGAACAGTGCGCCTGGGTCATTAATGAGAAACCGGATGCCACTGAAAAGGCAAGGGAATTACTACGCGGGGCCATTAACCGGGTGAGTCTACATGAACCGCTCCACATAAAAACCATTTGCTGCTGTGCGGATGTTCTGGTGGTGGGAGCGGGTGTTGCGGGGATCAGCACGGCCCTTGCCGTGGCACGGAAGCACCGGAAGGTGTATCTCGTTGAGAAAGAGCCTTGTATCGGGGGGAAGGTGGCTGAGCATGAGGATCTCTACCCGGACATGGCATGCGCATCCTGTGTGATGGAGTCGCAGCTGGATGAGGTACTGCACCATGAGAACATTGAAGTCCTGACGTTGACTGAACTGATGGAGGTGAAAGGGTTTCTGGGAAATTTTGTAGCGGGTGTCCGGCAAAAGGCGCGTTTTGTGGATATGGATGCCTGTATCGGCTGCGGTGCCTGTTTTGAGGTGTGCCCCGTTGCCGTGCCCGGTCCGTTCATGGCGGGAGTGGCCCGTCGTAAGGCCATCCATGTCCCTTACGCGGGGGCACTCCCGAACGTGGCACGCATCGACGAAGACCACTGTCTGCGGTTTCAGGGGAAGTCCTGCCGCGCCTGCCTGGAAGGTTGCCCCTTTGGGGCCATACGGTATGAAGAGACTGAAGGAATTCGGGAATTGAAGGTGGGCGCCGTGGTGGTTGCCACGGGTTTCGGTTCCTTTAATCCCCAAAAGGATGACCGATATGGTTATGGGAAGGTGGGAAATGTTATCACCAGCCTTGAATTTGAGCAACTGGTCAATTCAACCGGTCCCACGGAAGGGAAAATTCTCCTGGCCGACGGTCGACCTCCCCGGAATATCGCATTCATCCATTGTGTGGGATCGAGAACGGAAAAATTCAATGAATACTGTTCCGGTGTTTGCTGTCTTTATACCCTGAAGCATGCACACCAGGCCAGGATGCAGTTGCCGGAAGCCGGGATTTGCCAGTTTTATTCTGATTTATGTCTCTCAGGAAAAGACGCTCAGGGCTTTTACCGGAAGGTTCTGGCGGAAGATCGTATTGAATTTTTCCGTATGCAGCAACCGGGCGCCATTGAAATTGGAAACGAATCCGGGAGGATCATGGTCACCCATACGGATTCTTGGGGGAAGGGGAAACAGAAGGAATTTGACATGGTGGTTCTGGCTACGGCCATGGAGGCCCATGGGGGAATTGAAGGGATGGCCCGTACGCTTGATGTTAAATTGGGAAAAGACGGATTTTTCCAGGAGGCCGATGCCAGACTGGACCCCGTTTCCACCGTTCGGGAGGGGATCTTTATGGCAGGGTGCGCACAGGGGCCTAAGGATATCCCCTCTTCGGTGTCCCAGGGGTATGCGGCGGCGGGCAGAATCATGGGAAAACTGGAACCCGGAGAACCGTTGGAACTGGCACCCATGGCCTGCGAGGTTAATCCGGAAATCTGCTCCGGGTGTCTGGTCTGCATAGACCAATGTGCATTTAAGGCCATTGACATGGTGGATCACGGGGTTTCCATCAATGAGGCCCTGTGCAGGGGATGCGGCGTTTGTGCCGCTTCGTGCCCGGTCGGCGCCATAAACGCGAGGCATTTTTCCAATGGGGCCATATTTTCAGAATTAAGGGGTCTGATGGGATAGGTTGAGCCATGCACGGTTTTGAACCGAAGATCATCGTATTTCTGTGTAACTGGTGTTCCTACGAAGGGGCGGATGCGGCCGGAAGGGGCCGGAGAGAATTTCCATCCGGCAATCTCCGGGAAATCCGCGTCATGTGCAGCGGTCGGGTGGCTCCTCGATTTATTCTGGAAGCTTTCGGGATGGGCGCCGACGGGGTCCTGATTCTCGGTTGCGCTCCGGGCGATTGCCACTATAAGATCGGGAATATTGAGGCACTGAAAAGAATCCCCTTGCTTGAGCGGATTCTTGAGAAAAAAGGGATAAAAAGTGATAGGATGAGGTATAATTCAGTTTCAGCCGGTGACGGGGAAAAATACGCCCGTATTTCCGGGGAAATGGTCGAAACTTTGAGGGGTCTGGGGCCACTGGACCATGTCTGAGAAACCAAAAATCGCGTTTTACTGGTGTTCCAGTTGCGGCGGATGCGAGGAATCGGTGATTGATCTTTCAGAAGGTCTCCTGGAACTTGCAGGGCGTGCGGATATTGTTTTCTGGCCGGTTGCCATGGACAGCCGGCGAAAAGATCTGGAAGCGCTTGAAAATGGTGAAATTGACCTGTGCCTGATTAACGGCGCCATAAGGCTTCGTGAGCAGGCCCATATGGCCCGGTTGCTGCGCCGGAAATCGAAAGTTGTTCTTGCTCACGGCACCTGCGCGCACCTGGGTGGCATTGTGGGATTGGGCAACTTCCACAGTGCAGAGGAGATTCTGGCACGGTCCTTCAAGGAAGTCCTCACGGTGAAAAACCCAGATGGAATTCTGCCGGGCGTGTGGGAGGAAGATTCAGGACAGGGGCCCGAACTTTCAAGGTTGCTTGATAAGGCCTTGGCGCTGGACCAGGTGATTGATGTGGATTACTTCATCCCGGGATGTCCACCCCCTCCGGAACTTGTGGGGGAGGCCCTGTGGGCTGCACTTGAGGGACGGTTTCCGGAAAAAGGATTTGTTTTCGGGGACAGGAAGGCCCTTTGTCACACATGTCCCCTCCTTAAAAGCAAACCCGAAAAAATAAGGTTAAAAAGATTCAGAAGACTGCATGAAACCGAATGGGATCCGGGGAAGTGTTTTCTGCCCCAGGGGCTCATCTGCTTAGGCCCCGCAACAAGGGGGGGGTGCGGCAGTCGCTGTATGGGGGCAAATATGCCCTGCCGGGGCTGTTTTGGTCCGTTGGAAACCATGGAGGATCACGGGGCCGGCATTTTGTCCTTTATTGCCACCATGATTGATGCGGACCATGAAAAAGAGATCCGGCGGATTACAGCGTCAATCCCTGATCCGGGAGGACTTTTTTACCGGTACAGTGCACCTAAGTCCATTCTGGGTGGGGGGAAAGGGGTCCCCATATGACCCGCAGAATTGTTATCGATCCCATAACCCGGCTGGAGGGCCACGGGAAGATCGATATACGCCTTGATGCCGAGGGGCGTGTGGATCGCGCGTTTTTCCAGATTCCGGACTTCAAGGGGTTTGAGAAATTCTGCGAGGGGAGGGCGGCGGAGGAGATGCCGACCCTGACCCAGAAAATCTGCGGGGTGTGTCCCACGGCCCACCATATTGCATCGGTAAAGACACTGGATGATCTCTTTGATGTTGAACCTACGGAGCCTGCAAAAAAGATACGGGAGTTGATGCACACAGCATTTATCTATGAAGACCACCTTCTTCATTTTTTCTATCTCGGGGGGCCGGATTTATTAATCGGTTCCGGTGACAAAAGATTTCATAGAAATTTTTTTGGGGTGATTGGAAAACTTGGGGAAAACATCGGAAAAGGGGTTATTGAGATTCGAAAAAAGGTCCGGGGTCTCAATGCGCTGATCAGTGGGAGCCCGCTTTACCCGGTCTGTGGACTACCCGGCGGCGTGTCAAAGCCGGTATCCGAAAAAGAACGAACGGGCATAAAGGAAATTGCCTCAGATGCGCTTTCGTTTGCGCGCCTGTGCCTGGGTATTTTCAAGAAAGAGGTGCTTAACAGCGTTGAATATAAGGAACTGATGCATTCCGAAGCTTTTTCCATTAAAACCTATTACATGGGAATGGTTGACCGGGAAAACCATGTGAGTTTTTATGATGGTGACATGAGAGTGATTGATCCCGAGGGGAGGGAGTTTGAGACATTTGGTGCAGGAGATTATTTGAAGCACCTGGAAGAGCGGGTGGATGCCTGGAGTTACATGAAGACGCTTTACCTCAAAAACATCGGATGGCATGGCCTTTGTGATGGAAAGAAAAGCGGGTTGTACCGGGTAGGGCCCCTGGCCAGATTGAATGCCTCAGACGGCATGGCCACCCCTCTGGCGCAACAGGAATATGAACGAATGTTTGAGGCGTGCGGGGGGAAACCCGTCCACAATACCCTGGTGTATCACTGGGCCCGGCTCATCGAAGTGCTGTTTGCGGCGGAGCGGATGATTGAGATTGCCTCCGATGATCAATTGACCGATCCCGGCATAAGAAATATTCCGGAACAGCCTCCCCGTGAGGGGATGGGGATCTGCGAAGCGCCGAGAGGGACCCTGATTCATCACTATGAAACGGACGAAACAGCGATTCTGCAAAAACTGAACCTGCTGGTTGCCACCCAGAACAATGCAGGTGCCATCAACCTGTCCGTTTTAAAAGCGGCCCGGGCATTCATAAAAGGGGGCAGGGTTTCAGATGAAATCCTGAATCGTATTGAGATGGCTTATCGGGCCTATGACCCCTGTATGGCCTGTGCTACGCACTGATTATAAGGAGAAAAAAAATATGGCGAATGAAATTCTGGATATGCTGGGGATGAAGTGTCCGCAGCCGGTCCTCAAAATTGCGGTGAAGGCGCCGGATATGAACCCGGATGAAATTCTGGAGGTGCTGGGAGACTGTCCCACCTTCGAAAGGGACGTGCGGGTATGGTGTGAGCGGCTGGGGAAAACATTCCTGTCCATAAAGGATGAGGGTGGCGGCAGAAAGAGAATTCAAATCCGATTTTGATACGCGGAATCTTATTGCAGAAACAGTCTTAACAGGATGGGTGGGGCCATGACCGAAAAGGTGAAATGCTGGGAGATCTTTCAATGCGAGGAAAAAGAATGTCCTGCGTACCAATCCGAGAACCTTTTTTGCTGGCTGGTGAGAGATACGCGGTGCCGCCGTGGGATTCAGGGTGATTTCCTCGGAAAAGTGGATATGTGTCTTGACTGTGAGGCCTTCCGCTTAAATATGGATCGTTCAGCCATAGAGGCGTCATGCAAGGCCATTTCGGAGCAATTTTCGGAGGCGCGGAATGCCCTCGAAGAGAGGGACCGGGAACTGGAAACCCTGAGCCTGGAGATGGCGCTGGGATTGTCAGAAGTTTTCGAAGCGTTAAAGAAAATTTCTTCAGGGGACCCCATGGTCAGGATCCCGGAAGCTTCCAGCCTTGAACTGATTTCCAAATTGAAGGAACTGGTCAACAAGACGGCGGAAAATATGGGGGAAATGGTCGATCTGTCCCACGAATTCGCCATGGGGCTGGCGGAACACTTCGATGTGCTGCACCGGGTAATAAAGGGTGACCTGACGGCGCGGGTTGTGGGGGAATCCAATGTTGAACTCCTGGAATCTCTAAAGAAAGTGACCAACCAGATGATCGGTAGTGTTCATGGGGAGATCAATGAACGAAAACAGGTGACGAGGGACCTTAGGGGAAGTGAGGAAAAATACCGTACCCTCATAGAGAATATTCAGGACGGTGTCTTTATTATTCAGGACAATAAATTCCTGTTTGTAAATGATGCCCTGGCCAGGATGGTCGGGTACCCATTGGCGGAAATCATCGGGATGGATTTTCAAACGCTTGTGGCGCCGGAAGATCGGAACCGGGTGCCGGAACGTTACCGGCGGCGAATGGCCGGAGAAGACGTGGAAAAAGAATATGAATTCCGATTGCTTCACAAAGATGGCGAAACCCGTGTCTATGTAAATTTGAATGTAGACATCATCAACTACAATGATAAAGCTGCGAGCATCGGGACGGTGAAGAATATTACCGAAAAAAGACTTGCCGACATGGAAAAACAGGAACTGGAGATCAGGCTTCAGCGATCCGAGAAAATGGAAGCCATCGGTACCCTTGCCGGGGGCGTCGCCCATGATTTGAACAATATCCTGTCCGGAATCGTGACATATCCGGAACTCCTTCTGATGGATCTGCCTGAAGACAGCCCTTTGCGAAAACCGATTTTTACCATACAGAAATCCGGTGAAAAGGCCGCTGCCATTGTGCAGGATCTTCTGACCTTGGCGAGGAGAGGGACCGTTTCGAGTGAAATTGTTGATTTAAACCGAATCGTTACCGAGTATTTGCAGAGCCCGGAGCACGAGATGCTCCTTTCATTTCATCCCGGGGTTGAACTGGAGGCCTCTCTGGCAGATGATCTTTTTTATCTTATGGGCTCACCCGTTCACCTTTCAAAAACGGTGATGAACCTGATTTCAAACGCGGTGGAAGCCATGCCCGAGGGCGGGAAGATTTCTGTTTCAACGGAAAATCGATATATCGATAGCCTGTTAAAAGGGTTCGAAAACATTAAAGAAGGTGACTATGTGGTGCTCACCATAGCTGATTCGGGGGTTGGTATTTCTCCCCAGGATATGAAGCAGATCTTTGAGCCGTTTTATACAAAAAAAAACATGGGGAGAAGTGGAACCGGCCTGGGGATGGCAGTGGTGTGGGGGACTGTCAAAGATCATGGCGGATTCATCGATGTTCAGAGTCTCGAAGAAAAAGGAACTGTTTTTACCTTGTTTTTCCCGGCGGACAGGGCAGATTTCCCCGGTGAAAAGCCAACGGTCGCCATTGAAGACTGCCGAGGGCATGATGAATCGGTTCTCGTTGTGGATGACGTGGAAGAGCAGCGGACCATTGCCACCGCCATTTTGTCAAAGCTCGGGTATCGTGGTGCGGCCGTTTCCTCGGGGGAGGACGCTGTGGAATATATCAAGAAACATCCCGTGGATCTGGTGATTCTGGATATGATCATGGAACCGGGTATGGATGGATTGGAGACTTACAGGGAAATCATCAAATGGAACCCGGGGCAGAAAACAATAATTGCCAGCGGGTTTTCAGAAACATCGCGGGTGAAGGAAGCACAGCGCCTGGGTGCAGGGGAGTATGTAAAAAAGCCCTACTCTTTGGAAAAGATAGGCTTTGCTGTCAGGAAAGAACTGGATAGACCGGTGCCCTCCGGCCCGTCCCACCATTAGAGGTATTCAGCCGTCAGAAAATTCCGCACCGCCGGAACAACGGTTTCATGGGCGTCTTCCAGAATATAGTGCCCGGCATTTGGAAATTCGGTCACGGATGCCTCTGGAAATCGTTCCCGCCACTGACTTAGAAATACACTGTCAAAACACCAGTCTTTCATCCCCCAGCAGATTTTCATGGGCTTATCTCGCAGCCGATAGAGTAGTCTTTCTGTTTCTTTCAGGCAGCCATAAGAAGGATGAAATGGATTCATGGGAATGTCTTGGACAAAACGCAATATGGCAATGCGGTTTTTCCAGCTGTTATAGGGGTACAGCAAACCGGACTTTGCGGTCTTTCCAAGGGGTTTCCGTACGGCCATCCGGGTAGCGGCCAGGGCAAAGCCATTCAAACCGCGCACCGCTAGGGTTCCGAAAAACGGAATGCGGCAGAGGGCGATCCGTTTAGGTATGCGACGGGAGCGCCATGCAGCCGTGTTGAAAATAACAAACCGGCTGAAGAGATCGGGCCGGCGTGCGGCAACTCCCATCCCGATGGCCCCGCCCCAGTCGTGGCAGACCAGTGTGATCTGTTTCAAATCCAGATGATCCACCAACTTTTCCACATTGTCCATATGGTGGCTCAGATGATAGGGATAGTCTTGTGGTTTATCGGACAATCCGCAGCCCATATGATCCGGAACAATAATATGATGTGTTTCCTTTAAGGCTTTGATTAAATGTCTGAAATAGAACGACCAGGTGGGGTTGCCGTGGAGCATCAAAATTGGCGGGTTTCGGGGATTTCCTTCTTGAACAAAATGATACCGTAATTTATCGATCACAAGGGAGCGACGTCGAAAATTATAAGCGTGCTGCAGGAGAGGTGGGAGTGGTCTACGGTCTGATAAATCGTACAACGGTTTCTTCCTCAATAACCCGTTCAAATACAAAAAATGGTGCGGGGATAAGAGTACAGCAAAGGGTACAGCAGATACCATGGAAAGGCAAGGATAAGCATCCCTCAAGACGTCACATCCGTAGCAGCAGGATGGAGGTCATGGTTAGAAAAATCCCTGTGATCCGCCATGAATTGAGCCTTTCCCTGTAAATCAGGGCGGACAGGAGAATGGCGATGACAAAATGCATGGCCGTGATGGACGTAACGATGGATAGGGGACCCGTGGTCAGGGCCTTGAGATAACAGTAAAACCCTGCCAGATTAATCAATCCCATAAAAAATCCGATAATGAGCGCGTCCTTGTGATGGGTGTTTGCAGCCGGGGGCTGTGCTTTTTTGCGAAAACCAAAGGCAAAGAAGGTGGCAAAAGTGTATGAAACAGCCATGAAGGCCATTTTGTTCGTGTAAAGGGCCGCAAATTTACTCGATATGGATGCGAGAGCGCCGGCCAGAATGGAGATGCCCATAAAGAGAAACCCGAGCTTCCTGTTTCCGTCGCTTCCATCCTTTTGCTCCGAATCCCGGGCCAGAATTACCACGGCCCCCAGGGCCAGGAAAATACCTATCCCCTGATAACCGGACAGATCATCCCCGAAGTAAAAAATGGAAAAAACGACGACAATGGCGGCATTTAGCCGGATAATCGGGTAAGCGACGCCCGCGGGGATACGCTTGAGGGCCTCCATGTTGCTCATGGTGGCAGCGAAAAAGGTGAGGCTGTTGACCAGTGCGACCAACAACAAAAAGCCGCCGCTTCGAACCGTTTCATCCATGGCTAGAAACAGCACTGTACTTAAAAATGCAACGGTGCCCATGAACGAAAAACTGGTCCAGGCCGAATTGCATCCACGTTCTGCCGAAACCTTGTATAGAAACCGCTGAATGCCCAGGAAAAACAGGGCGATGATGGCAAATGTATACCAGTGGTCCATGGGTCTCTGCGGGCCTTATCCTTATATGTGATTGATCCGATACACAACGTTTTCTGTGGTGGACCATATACTTTTAATTGGAAAATTGTCAAATCTAGTTGGGTCTCAGTGCTCAAACAGGCCTGCCCTTGAGTGCAAGCGGTTTCTTCCTTGAACAATTTCTTCCGGCGTGCGAAAATGCGGTGATTGATGGCGAATGCGCCTGCGTTCAGATCTCTTTAATTTTGAACAGGAAAGACCATGAAACATATTAGAGCCATCGGTTGTGATCTTTTCAACACACTGGTCCTGGCAAAACCGGATGCTCTTACACGGGCCTTCCCCCGTCTGCAGCGGAGTCTGGAGCGGGATGGTTTGCATCCCGAAGAAAAGGCTTTCCGAAAAACTTACTACCATACGGCTGTGAAGCTCCTCAAACAGACCCGGGAAGACGGGAGGGAGACCCACAACCGATTCTGGATCAGTGCTGCGCTGGAAAACTTCGGGTACCATGTCCCGCCGGATGATCCCAGGATAACCGCCGCGGTTGAGGCGTATTTTTCAACCTTTTGCGATTCCTGTTATCGGGTGCCCGGAGCCCGGTCCATGCTGGAACGGTTGAAGGATGTGTACCAGCTGGGGCTGTTGAGCAATTTTACCCATTGGCCGGCCGCTTTGGAGATCATAGATCGGCTGGAATTGGCCCCTTTTTTTGAGGTAAAGCTCATATCCGGACAATTGGGGTATCGCAAACCCCATGGAAAGGTATTCAGCGAGCTGATGGGTGGGTTTGATGCGAAAAGGAATGAAATCATGTATGTGGGAGATGATGTGGATGCGGATGTGAACGGGGCGCTGGCGGCGGGGATCCAGCCGGTCTGGTTTACTTATGTCCAGGATAAAAAACCCCCCATTCCCATGTACATGGCTCCCAGTGAAACAGAAGATCCCCACGAAGATGTGCCCCGTGTTTCAACATGGAATGAATTTCTGGCGCTGTTAAATACATTATAAATTTTTCGTTCAAAACCCAGCTTTTTTTGACACAGGTGCTGCAACATGAAACTTAAACAGACTCTGCTCATAGTTTGGTTGACTTTTTTTGCTTTAATGCCGTTTTGTGAAACATCGTCCGCCGAGGACCAAAGTACCGAAGAGGTTCCCACCCGTGTCGGTTTTGCGCTCAGTTATGGGAACACCTTTCATCCCGACAATAAGATTGGATTTGTTCTGGCCAACTATCTGGTCATGTTTGACTATGACAAAATCTGGCCCCACAGCGCGCCGGAAAATCTGCGGTTCAAGCTGGAATTCAGTCTGGGGTCCACCACAACCCCTGACCACTGGGCCATGGCATCGGCCAGTATGTTGGCCCTTTATTACCTGGATTTCCTTGAATCAAAAGCAGTTCGGCCCTACATTGAGGGGGGCATCGGGCTGATTTACACAGGATTTCGCGTGGAAGGTCAGGGATCTCGTTTGAATTTCAATCCCAAGGCAGGGTTCGGGTTTGAATTTCCCATGGGACAGGAGTCGCTTTTTGCGTCTTTGCGCTGGGACCACCTGTCAAACGCTTATCTGAACCGGGATAATACGAGCGTCGATTCCGTTATTCTGATGTTTGGCGTGTACTTTTAAAGGCGGGTTTTCAAACTGTTTAAGGAGAACCCTTTGACGTGTAAGATCCTGATTGTTTACCACTCACAAAGTGGGAACACGCAAAAAATGGCCCAAAAGGCTGCCCAGGGCGCTCAATCCATAGGGAATGTGCAAGTTTTCCTGAAAAGGGCCCCCGAAGCAACCCTTGAAGATTTGCTGTTATGCCATGGGTTGGTCATTGCTTCGCCCGAATATTTTGGTTATATGGCGGGCCTGGTTAAGGATTTTTTTGACAGAACCTATCATGAGGCGCGGGGAAAAAAAGAAATATTCAAAAAACCGTACGCAGTCCTTATCAGTGCCGGCAATGATGGAACAGGGGCTTTAAACCACATTGAACGAATTTGCCTGGGGTATCAGTTCAAGAAAATTCTGGCGCCCGTGGTGGCAAAAGGCGTGGTTGACCGGGAAGTCCTGGCACAATGTGAAGAACTGGGTAAGACCATCGCAGCTGGATGCCGCGAGGGCATTTATTGAAGGCGCTTGACCCTCCTTGGGTCCACATGAACTGCAGCTTTAAAGGAAACAAATAAATCTATTTTGGAAAAACCGATGCCGCCTAATTTGAAGAAAGTGTTGTTTGCAGAAAACCCAGAGACCTCGGACGGTTCCGTTCGTGGCCTGCTGGAAAGGCAGGGCGTGGAAATTGTGGCATGTGACAATGGCATTGACGCCGTTCGGAAAGTCTATGGACAGAAACCGGACCTCATTGTCCTTGATGTTCATCTCAGAAAAATGAACGGACATCAGTGTGCGCGGGTGCTGAAACAGGATGCCTTTGTGCGCGATGTGCCCATCCTGCATGTTGCGGCCTCCGGAAGTGCCCTGGACCGCTATTGGAGCAAGGTCTGCCGTGCGGACGGCTATCTGAAAACGCCTGTCACTGAAAGAGCCTGGGAAGCCGCTATTGAGGAACTGGTTTTCAGGAAGAAACCCTCTCGCCAGGTTATCAGCCATTTCAATGTCATACCCGAGTTAGAGGACCAGGCCATTTTAATGATGGCGACCACCCTTCTGGAACAGGACCTTCTTCGGGCCAACATCCTTAACGAGATCAATATGATGGATACATGGGACACCAGTCCGGCCGATCTCGTTCAGGCGCTCATGGCCATCATCCATTCCCTCTACCCGTTTACCGTTGGTGCAGCGCTGTTGATTTCAGACAACCATGGCGAAATGTATCTCAGCAGTGAAGGCGTCTTTGATACCGAAAGGATCGATGAAATCCATAAACTGCTTGTGGCCCATTTGTGGCAGACCCATTCCATGCTCCTGAAGCCCGATGACATCACCAATTTCTTTTCAGATGTTCCTCTGCTGGAACTCCTTGATCTTGGGGAGGAGAGTGGTGATATATACATACATACCAAAGAGGATGTGCCCATATATTCCGCCCTGTATTTTGAAAACATCCGTGTGGGGGAAATGACAAAGGAAGAACAGCAGGTACTGTGGCTTGCCCTGGACCTGGCGCATAGCGTATTGGAAAAGAAGAGCCTGGCGAGAAAAAGCCAGGAGCTCTCTGTTATCGATATGGCGACCCAGGGATATTCCATGGCCTTTTTCATGGAAGTTCTGGGAAGAGAGATTGCCAATGCCAGAAGAAACAAATATAGCCTTACCCTGATTACCATTATTATTTCCAACTTTGATGAAGTCACAAAGGATTTGCAGCCAGAGGAGGAAATCCGGATCATTCGAATTATTCAAGACGCTATTTTTCGAACCCTTCGAAAGGCGGACATCATTGCAAGATGGAACCGGGCCAATTTTGCCTTTCTACTGACCCACACCTCTTTTGAAAACGCAAAGATTCCCACCGAGCGGGTGCAAAAGAATGTGCTCCAGGATATTTCGGTTCAAATGCCATCACTGGGCCCTTTGATGCCCCAAATGGGTGTTTGTGGATTTGATCCGGACCAGGACCAAACCCCCGAGTCCTTTTTTGCGGATGCCATGCCGAAAAAAGCAACCCCCAAATTAAAGGAAGTCAAATCCCCTCCGGCGGGTATCACCCCCCAACAAACGGAAAGAAATGAGGTTTCAAGTCAATGACAGCGCCGAATAAACTCAGGGTTGGCGAACTGCTCATCCAGGAAGGCGCCATTACCCAGGAACAGCTTGAAAAGGCGCTGGCAGCAAAAAAAGAGGGAACGGCGTACAAACCGATCGGGGAGGTTTGTGTCGATCTGAAATTTCTCTCCAGGGCCCGCCTGCACAAGATACTCAATCAATACCAGAAAAGAATCTCCGTAGGGGATCTGCTCATCAACCTGGGGTTGATCACCCCCCAACAGCTGGACGAAGGCCTGACCCATCAAAAGAAGATCGGCGGAAGACTGGGCGAGATCCTGATCAGCAAGGGCTTTATTACGGAGAATGCCCTTGTGGATGCTTTATCCATTCAGATGGGAATTCTCAAGGTTGCGCCCGATTTTCATCTGATCGATAAGGCACTTTTGAAAGGGATTAACGAGGAATTTCTGCTGAGCAATGAAATTATTCCCGCCTTCAAGGAAAACGATGTGTTGACGCTGATCATGAGCAATCCCCTTGACCGGGACATGATTCAGAATCTGGGTCGCGTTTTCAAGGTCCGAAAAATAAAACCGGCCATCGCTTCATCCACCGACATTCGTAATGCCATCCGTCAGCATTTCCAAAAAGTCACTTTCGAAAAAAAGGCAGTCTCCAATAAGGAAAGAAAAGACCTCATCATCGGGGACAAAAAGATCACCACGGAAGGGGGAGACACAACAGCGGGGGTGGTGGACTACATCTTTACCAATGCCATCTTGGAAGGCGCCAGCGACATTCATATTGAGCCTAAGGAAGAGAGTATCCGTGTCAGATACCGAATCGATGGGATTCTTCACCACAAAACGGACCTACCGGTTTCACTGGCCCCCAGCCTGGCCTCCCGAATCAAGGTGCTGTGCAAACTGGATATCGCCGAGAAGCGAAAACATCAGGACGGTCGCATTCACGCTCAGGTGATGGACAAAGATGTTGATTTGAGGGTGTCGGTCTATGCCGCGGCCTTTGGGGAAAACATTGTTATTCGGATTCTTTACCGCAAAAGCACTCTCATTGACATTGATCAACTGGGGATTACGCCCCAGAACAAGGTTCGTTTCCAACAGATTCTGGATCAGCCGTCAGGCGTAATTCTGGTGACCGGACCCACGGGGAGCGGGAAGACAACGACCCTTTACGCGGGAATCAATTACCTCAATGACGGCAAGACATCCATTATCACCGTGGAGGACCCGGTAGAATACGTCATCGACGGCATCGTTCAAGGCCAACTCAATCCCAAACTGGGGCATACGTATGTGGATTTCATTAAATCCATGATGCGTCAGGACCCCGATGTCATCATGGTGGGGGAAATCAGGGATACCACAGCGGCGGAAGCGGTTATCCAGGCGGCGCTCACCGGGCACAAGGTCCTGTCGACCTTTCATACGGAAGATACCACCGGCGCGCTCTTAAGGCTCATGGATATGGGCATCGACACCTTCCTCATATCGTCCACCGTGGTCTCCGTATTGGCCCAGAGGCTGGTCCGCGTTCTTTGCTCCGAATGTCGGCTGGCTTACGTCCCGGATCAATATGAACTGGATGCCCTGGGGGTTCGTGCTGAAAACATGGAACGGTACAAATTCTATAAACCCATGGGGTGTGCCCACTGCAATCACATGGGATATCGGGGGCGCACAGGCGTTCATGAGTTGCTGCTGGTGAACGATATGATTCGAGACGCCATTCTGGCCCGTAAAACATCCGGCGAAATCAGGCGATCGGCCAGGGAATCGTCGGATCTCGTCACCATGCGGGAAGACGGTTTTTACAAGGTTTTGAAGGGGATCACGTCCTTTGAGGAAGTCAGCCGTGTGGTTCCCTGGCAGGAAACTGACGAAGGATTCCTCCGTTCGCCAGAGGAAATCATCGCCCTGGCCGAAGTGGATACGGCATTGGTGAAAAAGGAACCGACGACACTTGAAAAGCAGACCGACGTGGAGACAGGTTCCGGGGTGTCCCGTGAAAAAAAGGCTTATCGGAGTCGTTTCAACACGCGAACAATTGCAGAGGAACGGGAAAAAATGGCCCGGTTTTTTCATGCCTATCGTGAAATGGTGGAAGCCACGGGTCAATCATTGGACCCCGATCAATTTATGGAAGATTTCATTGATTTCATGGTCCTGACGGCCAGACGGGTGGAACGTTCACTCCACGGCCGGTTTGTTGAGTTCTGCCTTCGCGGAGAAGCGGATAAAGTTGTCATGGAATTGGAAACCATGGTTCCCAGCCAGGCCCCCATGCCTTCCCGAGGGAAACCCCGCGAAAAAGGACCGAGACTGGTGGATTTTCTCCTGCCGCCCCGGACACAAAAACCGGCAACACCCGAAGCAGGCGCCATGTTGAGCCTGATTGAAGGCAAATCCGGCGACGGGGAAAAAACCGGTCTATATCAGAAACATATTGAAGAGTTGGAATGGAGGTCCGATCATAACAAATAGTCGGCCACCTACAACCCTTTATGATGACGTAAGATCTTCCACACCTTTTAAAACCGTATCAAACAGCTCCCGGGTATCCCCCTTTTCCAGGCAGGAAAATGCCACTCGAAGGTCAGTTTTCCCCAATGCAATCAACCCCACCCCGTATTGATCCAGAAGATGGACCCGAAGGGCTTCCGCATCAACTGTTTTCAGCTTCAGGCACATGAAATAGCCGGAATTAAAGGGGTACACATCCCAGGCTTTGGCGTACTTCGGGTCTGAAAGCACGGCTTTCACTTCCAAGGCCCTTCCCTTCATGATTTCAAATTTTTCTTCCTTTTCAGACAAGTACTCCTTCGACTGCAATGATTTCAGGACCAGTTCCTGGCTCAGGTGCGAAGCGTTCGATATGGATCCCCTGACGGCGCCAGCGGTTTTCCTCTCCAATGCATCGTAAAAGGGTCGCGATTCTCCGCTGACGGGACAGCCGTACGTTACAAAGCCCACCCGCAGCCCCCACACGAAATTTTCCTTGGTGGCCCCATCCAGTTTGACAGCCAGAAGATTGGGATCACGGTCCATAAGACGGGTGAAAATGGATTCCGTCGCGGCCGTTTCTTCATAGAAAAGACCAAAATAGGCGTCATCCGTAAAGGCCACCACATGGGTTCCACCTTTGGCGATGTTCTGAAGGATATCCGCGATGCCGTCCGCCTCCTGGGATGAAATGGTGTAGCCGGTGGGATTATTGGGAAAATTGAGCAGCACAATGATCTTATCCCGTTCTTCCGCTTCTTTTTCAACCAAAGATTTGAAGGCCTTCATGTTGAAACCGCCCTCTGGATCGAAAAAAGTATAATTCTTAATGACGGCCCCTTTTCTGACGCCAAAAATCAGATTGTAGTTGCCCCACATTTTATCCGGAAGGATGATCACGTCACCCGGGTCCACCCACATATCCGAAACGACGCTCAGGCAATGGGTAATGGCGTTGCAGGTCACCGGCAGGCTGATGTCTTTGCCCGCCAAAGACGGATTCTTACGCACCATTTCCTCTTTCCAGGCCTCACGAAGGGGCATGATGCCGAAAGAGGGCGCATAGGTCAGCGCTTCGGCGGGGGAGATGTCATTAAGCATGGCCATGACGGAGGGGAGAAACATGGTATCCCCTTTTTCCGTGGCCATTCCGATGGTGGCGTTGAATTTGTGGGCTTTTCCCTTGGCCTCAGCACTCTGTGAAAGAATGCCTTTCGGGAAAAAGAGGTTCTTGCCCACGCTGCTCAGCATGTCATAAACCTGAGGGTTTCCGTCCTGTATAATTCCGTTCAGTTCTTCCGCTATGGGGTTCATTTTTCTGCTCCTGGTTATTCTTTGTTTTTCAGATTGTTTCGACTATTCCTAATCGCTGAATTTTGGTTTTGTCAAGTAAATTGCCGGTTCGCCTCTTTTTTCATATCACTTTTCTCACGTGGCTCATCGTGGATTAGCGTGACACTTTGTGTGAAAAGAGCTCTTAACGTCATTCCGGGCTTGACCCGGAATCTAGATTTCGGAAGCGCCTGGCGCAGCCCTGTCAAAGGCATTACGGACACACTCTTCCATTTGGGCAACTTCTTTACCTGTGAGCTGTTTAAATTTGGCCTTGCGTTTGTTCTTTGACAGGCTACCGTTATTTTCAATGCACAGGCGAATAAAAAGATCTATGAGTTGATCCGGCATGTCTACTATGTCTCTGATGGTAAGCTTGGCCTTGTCGTAATCGAGAATGAAAACCAGTTCCGACACCAGCTCTTTCTCAATGGTATCCCGAATAAACCCGAAGAGCCGCTCAGCAATGGCGGTCATGTCGATATATTTGTAATGTACCCCCGTTTCATTCTTGACCTTCATCCTGCCATCACTGTCCAGTTCGAAATCTAATAGTGGTAACAAAGGCTCTGAGAATAATTCGAGGGTTTCATCGTATTCCTTAATTTTGCGGAGCATGGTAGCTGAGATGGGAAAGATGAGACCCTGTGGGGTGAACTGCCTTTTTGCCAGGATGTTATGCACCAGAAAACGATGAATGCGCCCGTTACCGTCATCAAACGGATGCATAAAGACAAATCCAAATGAGATTGCCGCGGCAGTCACAACAGGGTGAACTTCTGAAGACATCATCCGCTTATACGCATAGAACATACCTTCCATGAGTTCCGGGATATCTTCTGGTTTGGGTGCCACAAAATCAACCAGTTCATTACCAAAGCTCACTGTTTGTCCGACATAATTCTGTTCAGTACGAAAATCGTTGTTGGCAAAACGTTCATCAACTGTTGCCTGCTGAAGTTCCACCAACGATGGTTTATTGAAAAACTCTCGATCATCTGCCATCCTGAGCAACTCACCAAATCTTGCTGCTCGTTTCCGGTCTGGAGTTGCCCGCTCAATCTCGAATGAAGACGTTGTTTCCCGGGTGAAGAGATAAGAAACAGCTCGCCGCAGGACTTCTTCGGGATAATTCCCAACTACTTCCATGCCTTTTTTGTCTAACTGAAGGTCAATGTAATTCTTCAAATTGTCGGTGTATCGAACCATTGGGCAAAAACGCCGATCACCTAAAAGATTATCCGTAACCTTTTGCCGTCGGTGTGGGATACCATTGGCGGTGAAATACTTGGACTGATCAAGCAGATCAACGTAATTGGTCACTTTAGTGGAATCCAAGTCGAGTTCTTTTCCCATAAGATACTCGTATAAGAACCAGATTTTTCGTGCATACTTCCCAGTCGGGGTCTCCTTGATAAAACGTTCTAACGCCTTACGGTCAGCCACAGAGAAAAGGGCATTGAGGATCTCCAGATTTATCCCTTCAAATTTTAGGGCAAATGTCAAATGATCCTCCAGATTATCACCGGGATCATATCTTTTCGTGTAGATCTCAGTCCTTTGGTAGCCCTCTATGACCGTCTTGCGTCTCCCTTTTTCAGCTATGAATGACTTAACATAATGCGGGATGACGTCGAGAAAATAACGCCGAACTAATTCACCGTAACCTACTGGTTTAAGCCTTTCAGTTGGGTTGATTCCTATATTTTTCACAGGTTCACCGTTGCGGAATATTTTTTTCTGTAGAAAAAAGCATTTGATTCGCCCTTATTGTAGCAAAAGATGTTTTATTTGCAAGAATTTTTAACCAATACCGTCTTCGTGTATAAAATCGTTGCAAAATCCGTTTTATGGTGAAAATATGCTTTTATCTGGTGGGGTATGTTTATAAACGCATTTGGTTGAATACGTATTCCGGGGGACACCTTAATTCTTGAAGGTATTTTCAAAGATAAGGTGTCTCCGGATTTCGGATTTACGAGGGCGGATCAATCCTGTGCTATATCCACCGTAATTCGCTGCCTCAGTTGACGGTCTCCTTTGTAGATGATCAGATCCATGCTGTTTTTTCCTTCCGGAAGCGGCCCCGGGTAGAGTCCCCGTCCTTGTCCATCCAGAATTTCCTGTCGCATGGGGGCGAAGGCCACCAGTTTCAGGGGAAAAACTTCTTTAGTGAAAGTGCCGTTTGCCGGAATAATGGCCGGTGGGATCGATGTTTTGATGGTTGCGGGATCGATATCCGGAAACACAAAGGGGCCATAGGCTTTTCCATTTGCAAGATACCGTGTCTGGTTCCAGTCAATTTTTAGTTTCTGGTCTGTCTTATTGTCAATGAAAAGCCGAAATGATACGAAGTGTTCTTTATCCCGTTTGAGGGGTGTTAGTCGAGCGCTGAAATCACTATTTTGCACCTGTTGTGTCGTGGGCTTGCTAATCCACGTTTTTGCAGGCACACAGGCAGCCAGAAACAACAGCATGCAAACTATACTTCCAATTCTCATTATCTTGTCCTCCCGAGCCAATTTCAAAACGCCCCCTTTTGCCCGATCTCTGCGTCAGTGGAAAATTTTAATCCTCGAAATATTGAAAATATTCCTGTGGTTAAAATTTTCCACTTTCTTGATCTCGAACAAAATTGAACATTTTGAAACTGGCTCTCCCGAAAAAGTATTTACCAGAATATTGATTCATCTTCTTTGTCTTTGGCCCTTTTTTCTTCTCCCGCCAGTGGTTCAATAAGTTTGACCGGTGTTTCAAGGGTCCTTTTCATGATTCCCCATATGCCAGACCCGATTTCAGACAGGGGAAGGATGCGAACTTTTGGTTTTTCCAAGGGCCCTTCGATTCTGACGGGAACGGAAATCAGCGTTCCGCCGAGAATGTACCCCGCCACCGGAATAAACCTGATCAAGCGATCCGTCAAGGTAAAAGGGGAGGCGAGCATGTCGATGTTCAGCCGGCCATTCAATAGATCCATTTCCCCTTTAAACACAAGGTCCATGGCGGGGCTGTTCAAGACACCGTCATGGATGTGAAGTTTTCCATCCTTGAAGTTCCCCTTAATCCGAACCAAATCATAATGGAACCCTTCTTTTTCAAAGGCGGGAAGCTTGCCTTGAAAGATATCCGTGACGCTTAAAACCGATATGATCCCTGCCAGCGCCGGGTCCTGTTTGACATGCCCATCCACAGTGGAGAATAAAATAGGCCCTTCCAGGTTATGGAAAAGATTGCCCCAGTTGCCTTTGCCTTGGATTTTTCCGTCCAGGTCAAACGTACCGTCAGCGATGACCCGTTTCTTTGTGAGACAGGTGATACACCGGTTTAAATCACTTTTCTCTGCCTTCAAACGAAACGAAATCTCAATGCCATCCCGTTTCACCCTTAAAGAGCCCGGCGAAGAGATGCCGCAAAGCCGAGCGTTTTCCACGGCAACCCGGACGCCATCCGGGTCCACGGTGATTTCCCCTTGGAAAGGCTGCCAGGTGTACCCGCCGATTTTCAAACTGTCCCACATTAAATGGGCCGTACCCCGAACGGGGAGATGCCAGGGGTCTTCATCTTTCTTGTTTACGGCGGTGTCATCTGATTTTTTCAGGAATGCGATGATTTTGTCAAGATCAACATTTCTTGTGGAAATGTTCATATCAAACCTGGGGTCCTGCATGGAAAGATCCGCATCGCCGCTCATGACGAGTCTGTTTTGATCCAGAACCATCCGAACCGAATCCACGCGGAGCATCTGACCTTCGGTTTTAAGGGAAAATCCCTCAATATTTCCGGGCATCGCTATCCCGTAAAGAGGGATGTCCTCCCCTTTTAAAAACCCTTCAGCGGATGTGGAAAATGATTGTTTGGGCAATATCCGGGCGGATAAATCCCCTTTAATCCACCCGTTCAGAAACCGGTTTTTTAAAAACAATCCGTCCAGGGTCGATTTCTGGAATTTTCCCGAAAAATGAAGGTCCACCAGTTCTTCGTGGGCCAACATGGAAAACGAAGCTTTTGTGGCATGGTCTTCCACCACGAGCTTTCGAATATTCAATTTTGCCAGGCTCTGGGACACATCCATGGAAACGTTCGGTCCATGGGGAAAAAGTACGTCGCTTTTTAAGGACACACCTCCGCTCTTTACCCAGCGGAAACGACCCGACTGGATCGTCAAAGGCGTTCGCAGAAAAAAATCTTCAGGTACCTCCAGGGTTTCATTGAGATATTGCATCCCTTGGGGCCCCAGGGTTCCCGACAGGGTGGTTTCAAGACCTTCGGGGCTGTTTGGAGAACCTTCCAATTTCCCGGTCATGCCAAAGGCTGAATCCAGAATGCGGATCTGAGCATCGCTGAAACGAAGTCCTTTTGTGTCCGCCTTTACCCGAGCCTTTGAAGCGGTTACAGGACCCGGAAAAAATGACGAATTCAGGGTAAGATCCCGCACCTGGATATCCGTCTGATATTGCCAGGCAGCCGGGCTTTTCAAAGGACCTTTCAGGGCAAGGGAATTAACGGACACCAGCCCCTTTATCGCGTCTAATTTTTCTAACCACTGATTCTCACCCTTGGCGGTGGTAAACAGCGGGTATATCTGCTCCAGGACAACTGTACCTTTTGCCGAACCGATGTCCATCAGGGGTTCATTCTGCCAGTCAAAAAGGCCTGATTCCAGGAAAAATTTCGATTGCCCGAAGGTGCCTTTCAGATGGCGAAACCGAACGTGCGTTCCACTGTAACGGACCTTTCCTTTTTTCACGATCACGGGATATGGAAGTGACCCGTACGCGGCCTTCAGGCGGCAGGAGGCGCAATCCACATCCACCAGAAGGCCTTTCTTTTTTTCGTTCAGAAGCAGTCTCGCCGTGGCTTGTCCCTCTATGGAACGGACGCGGCGAAGATCTTCGGCAAAAGCGCCTTCCGTAATCAGCCTTTTCAAAATGGGGTGAACCTCGGCCAGATCCGCATCCACCTGGATGTCCAGGCGGAAAGGGGTGGCGCCCTTTGCCAGCGCCACCGTCAGTATTCCTTCTTTGCCTTCAATATGGCCGAGCGTTGCCCGCAGCCTTTGCCCGCTGAGGATCCCACGTGAAATCAGGGCTGTGCCGTCCACGTCCGCCAGGAGGAACCCCAGGTCTGCGAGGGAAACCTTCCCCCCGCGCATTTGGCCTGTGATGGTGTAGCCATCCAGACGTCCCAGATCCGCCAGAGATTTTCCCGAGGCGCTGACCGATATGGATGGGACATTCCCGTCTATGATGACCTCAAAAATATTCTCAACAACCGAAATATCGCCCGCCAGATCCAGCGCCCGGGAACGAAGCCCGGACACATCAACGTCTTTTCCTTCCAGATGAATGCTCGCTAAAGGGACATCCTCATCCATTTTGAACACCCCGGACACGCTCATGGAGGGCTCGTCAAGGGTCATGTCAGATAAAGAGACAACCAGTGAACCTTTTCCAGACCGGATACCACCCGCCATGTGAACGCCTTTTAACGTAATTGTTTTTGGGCCGCGTGACAGCTTCAGCGAAGGGGCGGAGAGATTTATATGGGCTTTCAGGCTTTCTAAACCCATCCCTTCAAAGTTTATTTGAAGGTCTGTCACGCCATCTTCGAGCCGGATGGGCCCGGGGTGCAGCGGATTGTTCGGTAATTGGCCTGGTTTGAACCCTGTAAGGGTCAAAGCCCCTTTTGTTTTGGAGGAAGCCAGTTCTAACTGGCCCTTCAGATCCATGTGCTGAAAAAAACTGGAGGCGCATGTGAGTTCGAGGGTTAGAATGCCGCCCGTGTGTCTGGCCGAAAGGTCCATGTCACTGAACTGTACGGCCGGGTTTTCCCGGGTGGCAAGATTCAATCGGCCGTTTTCCACCTGGATCACCAGACCATCGGTTTTGTTCATCCATTTGCTGAATTCAGAGGGGATTTCCAATCCCCCGGCAGAACTGGGGAATGTGGCTGTGACGGGTTTCCCCTTTTTGTTTGATGCAAGGTCGATGTCCGTACGGGGAGAGGTGAGCAGGATTCGGGCCGGAAGAAACGCACCTGTCAATAGCGGCAGGAGCCTGGGATAAACCGTCAGGGCTTCAAAGGCCAGGCTTTCCCGGCCGGGAAAAGAGAGCTTGCCGCCGCGGATGACTGCATGGGGCCGGGGAAGAAAGTGAAGGTCCAGTTTCCGGAATGTGCCTTGCCCCCCCGTTTCCTGGTGAAAACGGGCCTCAATCCGCCTGTGGATGCTGTCAAGATTTATGAACAAAGGCGCAGTCAGGAGCAACAGACCCAGCAGGAGGAGAACGCCACCCGCAACGCCCGCGATCCAATAAAAAACGTTTCTGCTACGCATCATGAAGTTGAAACTTTCCTGACCTGGATAGTATTTTGAAAAATCCCATTTTTTGGCTCCTATCAGGAGGGGGAAAGATGCCCCTCGCCCCTGACGGCAATGATCACTTTGTAAAGTGCCGTCACCAGGAGTATGCCAAGGCAGTAAATTCCAAAGGAGACGGTCAGTTCAACCCAGGATGGCGGGTATTCCATGATCCGGCCGAAGACATTGGGGATAAAAGCAGCGGGCACCAGTAGAAACCCCTTGTCGATCCAGAGACCCACCAGCGCGACCACGCACGCTTCAGAGAGTCGGACATGATTGTTCCTGGTACCGGGAAAAGCCAGAAGGGCGATGGCGCCCAAAATGGCCAGATTCATCACCCAGAACCATGGCACAAAGGCCGTATTCCCGTCAATCCCGAAAAAAAGATACCGAAAGGTTTCACTGTAGGCTGGCACATGACTGTAAAATGCCGTGAAATATTCCACGGCCAGAAGAAACGCGTTAATAATCAGGGTGTAAAACATAATGGTCACAAGCTTTTGGATGGCCTTCTCCCCCGCATCAAACCGGGCGAGAGGCCTGAGTACCAATGAAAGAAGGATCAGAATGGCGCATCCCGCGGCAAAGGCAGTGGTCAGGAAACGGGGTGCCATGATGGCCGTCATCCAGAAACCGCGACCGGGGGTGCCGGCATAAATGAATGCGGTGACCGTATGCATGACCACCGCCCAGGGAAAGGAGACATAGATGAGGAATTTGACCCAAGGGGGAAGGGACGTGTGCCGTTTCTCGACCCCCACAGCAGTCCAGCCGATCACCAGGTTAATCAACATGAATCCCGGCAGGAATATGGTATCGTAAAACAGCATGGACCCGGGCGTTGGGTTCAGGGGAACATTCAGGATGCGCATGGGCATGCCCACATCGGAAAAGATGAAGAGCAGGCTCATGACAAGTGTTCCCACTGTTAAAAACTGGGCCAGGGCCGTAATGGGCGCAAAGGCCTTAAAATCATGAAGGTACAGGGGCAGTATCACCATGAGGACTGATGCTGCCACCCCCACCAGAAAGGTGAATTGGGAAATGTAAAACCCCCAGGAAACATTCCGGCTCATGCCGGTGAGCCACAGCCCTTCCTGCAGCTGATACAGGTAAGCGGAAAGACCTAACCCCACCCCTGCAACAAGAAAAATAACCCATGTCCAGTAGCCTTTTCCGCCGTGTAGGGCTTTTTCAATCATGATGAGGGCCTCTTAGAAAATGTAAAATACCGAGGGTCTGGTACCCAGTTCGGGTTTCCGTCGTGCATGATGTTTTTCCGCCAGAATCCGGCGAATCTCTGACGACGGATCTCCCAGGTCTCCAAACACCAGGGCACCTTTTTTGCAGGTTTCAACGCATGCGGGCATTTGTCCCACTTCCAGTCGTTCCTGGCAGAAGTTGCATTTTTCCACCACCCCTTTCCGCCGGGTCGGGAACTCCGGATGAATCTTTTTGATATAGGGCCGGGGGTCTCGAAAATTGAAACTCCGGGACCCATAGGGGCATGCCGCCATGCAGAACCTGCACCCGATGCAGCGGTGGTAGTCGATCATGACGATGCCGTCCTTTTTCCGTTTGAATGTGGCCTGGGTGGGGCAGACCCTGACGCAGGGAGGATCGTCGCAATGGTTACACAACAGGAAAAATTTCCGGGTTTTGAGCCGATTGCTGATGAGTTCATGGGACCGTCCGGGAAAGGTGTTTTCATAGGGTTCTTGAAACAGCCACATGACCTGGTGTTCGACGGAGGGAATATAGGGGACATTGTGAATTTCGTGACAGACGCCGATACAGTCTTCCGTGCATCGGCCATCGCACTTGCTCATATCCACCAGCATGGCCCAGCGTTTGGCTTTGAGCTCGCGGGGGCCCGGAGACATGCGGCCCGGGAGCGAAAAGCCATGGCTCACGGTAGAATTGGCTGTCACGGCCAGGCACGATGCGGATACTGTTTTCAAGAATTTTCTTCGACTGATGGTCATGATGCGTCCCCTTCTTCGGAAACACCCGTCGCCACATGGCATTTCCAGCAGGGGGGAGTCACATCATTGTACGCGTGACATCGGTCACAGAATTTTTCAGTGGATGTGTGGCATCCCAGGCAGGTCTTGTGAAGGTTCATCTCAAACGTTTTTCCGGAAGCAGCGGTGTAAATTAAGAGGTTGTCCCGCACCACCGAAATCCGCCAGGCATCCAGCAACCGCATGTGATTAGCCCGCATGAACTCGGTTTTCTCCACACACGCTCTGGCTTTTTCCGGCATTTCCAGTTTGGGAAAAGGCTTATCCTCTCCCACCCAGTTCCAGTAAAAGGGAAAGGCCGCTATGGCGGCAAAAAGGATCATGCCTGTGATCACCCAGCCTTTGCCGTGCATCAGGGGCCCTCCGTTTCTCTGGTTGTGTCAGAAGGGGCCGATTTTCCCGGCAGTTCCTCCCCGCGAAGGTCCATGGGCCGTTCTGTTTCCCCATCCATAACCAGGGAATTTCCCAGCAGTTCATGGATGCCCGTGACCCCCACTTCCGGGGCCCAGTAATCCATGAGTGCGGGAAAAGCGACCCTGTCGATGGCGCAGATGCAGGCCAGTGTGTTCACATCATGCCGGTCGCGCACGGTTCTGACCGCATTGGCCCTCGGAAGTCCCCCCCGCATGCGCAGCTCCATGTCTTCCCCCGCATGGAGACCGGCGCCGCTGCCGCAGCAGAAGGTCTGCTCTCGAATGGTTTCTTCGGGCATCTCATAGAAATGGTTGCATGCCTTTTTGATCAGGTACCGGGGTTCCTCCAGAAGGCCCATGCCCCGTGCCACGTTGCATGAGTCGTGAAAAGTGACGTTCAGATGATCGTTTCGGGATGGATCCAGCTTGATCTTGTTCTGGTGAACCAGGTCCGAGGTAAATTCGCAGATATGGACCGCCTTGGTGGAAGCCGCATGATCGAACCGGGTTCCCGTCACAGGAGAAACCGGCGTCTCCAGGAAACCGGCTGGACCATTCATGGTCCCCATGTACTGGTGAATGACCCGCCACATGTGTCCGCATTCTCCGCCCAGAATAAATTTGACCCCCAATCGTTCGGCCTCGGCGTACATCTTGGCGTTCAGCAGTTTGGCCACCTCGTGGCTGGTGAAAAAACCAAAATTACCCCCTTCGGCCGCATAGGTGGACCAGGTGTAGTCCAGCCCCAGCTGGTGAAACAACATCAGGTACCCCATGCAGGTGAAAATGCCCGGTTCGGCGTAAAAGTCTCCGGAAGATGTTACAAACAGAATTTCAGCCCCCTTGCGGTTGATAGACGGTTCTATTTTGACCCCGGTGTTTTCCTCGATATCATCGCACAGAAATTCAATGGATTCCTTGAAGGTCTGGGGTTCCATGCCGATATGATTTCCCACTTGGTGGCACTTGGCGACAGCCGCCCCGATCCAGTCGATGTTGAGTCCCAGCAGGTTCAGCAGTTCGCGGCCCAGGATGGTAATCTCCGCCGTGTCGATGCCGTAGGGGCAGAAGAGCGAGCATCTGCGGCATTCGCTGCATTGAAAAAAGTAACCCCACCATTCCCGGATCACCGCTTTCGTCAGCTTTCGTGCGCCTACCATTCTGCCCATGATGCGGCCCGCCCGGGTAAAGTCATGGCGGTACACGGACCGCAGCAGCTCCGCACGAAGCACCGGCATGTTTTTGGGATCTCCCGAACCGATGAAAAAATGGCATTTGTCCGCGCAGGCCCCGCAGCGAACGCAGATATCCATGAAGATTTGAAGTGATCGAAAGCGATGGAGCCGTTCCCGAAGTCCTTCCATGACGATATGGTGCCAGTCATCAGGCAGCTGCCAGTCGTCATCTTCCACCAGCCAGTCACGGGGGTTGGGCATCCCCAACGCCTTGATGTTTTTGCCTTGAACCCCGTGGCAGTACATTCCTTTCTCGAGCGTGGCAGGGGTATCCATCCACCCGGATGCGGGCATGTCCAAATTGATGTGCGCAAGTTTGTCTGGTTTCGGGAGATTGTCGCTCACAGGATCATTCCTCTCCGTTCAAATGGGGCGTAGTATCGTCCAGGGGGATCCCCGCTTCCACCATTTTATCGTGAAATTCCGTTTCATAGGCCTGGTAGGTGTGGAATTTAACCGGATAGTTCCAAGGGTTTTCATGAATTTCGGCGCGGCTGTTGTTGGGCATGGTGCGTGTGGGAGAAAAGAAAATACCGCCAGCGTGCATCAGTTTGCTGAAGGGAAAGTATGCCAGAAGGGTGCAGACCAGAAAGAGGTGTATGAAAAAAAGAGGGCCGATGCCATCCGGGATCACGGGCTTAAACGAAATAAGACCCATGGCCAGCTGTTTGGCGCCGACGGCGCTAATTCCCACGATGTAACGCATGAGGGCCCCCGTACCGGCGATGCCCATGAGCAGAAACAAGGGAAAATAGTCGTTTAAAAGAGAGATGTATCGCAATCTCGGGATCAACAGCCGTCGGGACAGAAGAAGCGTTACCGCCAGAAGCAGGACCAGACCACTCACCAGGATCTCCGGAATCCCCACTTCCAGCCACCCGTCCAGGGCTTCCGCCGTTTTCACGGGCCAGGGAACAGGGTTCGTAAAAAACCGCAAGTGCCTGAAAACCGTCACAAACATGGCATAGTGGAACAAAATGGCAAAGAGCCAGAGCCATTTGGCCGATGCAAAGGTCAACACAGGAGAATGGTTTGCGACCCTTGTAGATAAATTTCGAAAAAGGCTCCTGAACAGGAAAATTTCGGAAAAGAGCCGGACCAGGGCCTGCCCCCGGGTAAAAGGGTTATCCAGTCCGGAGGGTTTGATCCAACCGAGACTTTTCTGTTGACCACCGGTGGTGGGAATGACAAAGGGATTGGGGATGCGGGCCCATTTGAGCAAACGGGCCAGAACACCCAGGGAAAAAATGATCATGGCGGTGTAAGGGATCAGAACGCCGAACAGATAGGATAACCCCAACCCCTGGACTCCGATCCAGGCAACCAGGACAAGGCCCATGACAAGGAGCAACGCAGACAAGATACCCATAAAACAGGTGATCCCCCGTACAGCCGGACAGCGTCTTGAAACGGAGATGCCGGACTTCCCAGGATTCATG